>JAXDHC010000624.1:0-7219 GCA_034664705.1 Solirubrobacteraceae bacterium | reverse complement strand
GGGATCGGGGCCGGTCGGCACCGTCTGCATCTATCAGGCGAGCAGCCCCGACGCCATCCGCGAGCACGCACGACGCGCCGATCTGCCGGTCGACGAGATCATCCCGGTCGCCGACACGGTGATCGTGCGTTCCGATCCCGAACCGGCGACCGCGTAGCCGGGCGCCGCACCGGGACGCGTGGTGGCGGCCTGTGCCGGGCGGCCACCACCGCCCGCTGCGGCCTGCTCCGGAGATTGAGGCCGCGGTCGTGGCGCCGGACCTTCCGGTCGCGTGGCCGACCGCCTGCGGGATGTCGGGACCCACGGCCACCGCCGGCCGACAGAAGCCGGCCCGAGAACCAAGAAAGCCCCGCATATGCGGGGCTTCTCCATGCGCCGAAGTGGGAGCGTGTCGACGAGCAGACCGCTTCAGGCGATGGATCATCGCGAGCGGCCTGTGCGGGGAGCGGGCGGCGTGTTCCTGTTGTTCTCGCGCGCGTTGAGCCGGCGGCTCGACAGCCTGCTGCGTTTGACCTCGGGCGTCGTGCTGGCCGCGGCGGGGTTCTCGCTGGGTAGGTTGGACGTGCTTGCGGGCCATGAGGTCTCACCCGGAGGTGCATCTCAGTCAGCGGTCCAACTGGCTGCGCGCCGCCGTGCTCGGCGCCAATGACGGCATCCTGTCGACCTCGAGCCTTGTGCTGGGCGTTGCCGCGTCGGGCGCCTCGGGCGCTGCGATCATCACCGCTGGGGTCGCCGGGCTGGTGGCCGGGGCGCTGTCGATGGCCGCCGGGGAGTACGTGTCGGTCAGCTCGCAGCGCGATACCGAGCGTGCCGACATCCGTCTGGAGGAGCGCGAGCTTCTCCGCGACCCGGACGGCGAGCTGCGCGAGCTCGCCGGGGTCTACGAGCAGCGAGGTCTGGCGCCTGCGCTCGCGAACGAGGTGGCGGTGGCCCTGTCGCGCCGGGGCGCGCTCGCGGCGCACGCCCGCGACGAGCTCGGGCTCGACGAGCAGCGGCTGGCGCGGCCGTTTCAGGCGGCGTGGACGTCGGCGCTGTCGTTCTCGGGTGGAGCGGCGTTGCCGCTGCTGGCCGTTGCGGTGGCACCGGCCGCGGCGCGGGTCGCCGTCGCCGTGGTCGTGACGCTGGTCGCGCTCGGACTGCTCGGTAACCTCGGTGCGCGGCTCGGCGGGGCGCCGCGCCGTCGCGCGGCGCTCAGGGTCCTCGCCTGGGGCGCCGTTGCGATGGCGATCACTTCGGGTATCGGCGCGCTCGTAGGCGCCGTCGCTTAGGGAGTCGGCTGTGGCGGTGCTGTTCGCGGTCGTCGGGCCGGGCGTCCTGGCCACGGAGTCGCCGCGGGAATCTCCACGGCGTTGGCGGCAGCGGCCCGGCTCGGCGCTACGCAGCGCCGTCGCGGTAGATGAAGCGAGAGCTAATGCGTCGCCCGCTCATCCGGCCATCTGGCTGCAGAGCCGAACGAGGATGCCGCTGTTTGACGCCGGCCACTCGTGCTCGTCGACCTGACCTTCGTTGGCCGCTCGGGGCAGTGGCGATCGGCGGTCGTCGCGCCCTACGTGACGCGGCGATCGCCACTGCACAGCATCGCCCCGAGCGCCGCGGCTCAGGGACGCAGCCGGAACGGTGGGTAGTGGTCGGTGACCAGGATGAAGGCGTAGGCGACGACGCGGTTGTGCCAGCGGATCACGCCCTCGACGTAGTCGAAGATGCCGCGCGGGTAGCGGCCCGTGAACAGGATCGCGAACCACGCAGCGATCACGGCGAAGAACGCGCCGATGTAGAGGAAGAACAGCACGATGTAGTGCGGGATCGCGAGGAACCACTTCACGATCGGCAGCCAGCGGTTGAGGTCGCTGTGCGCGTCGGGGTAGCCGAAGTCCAGGCGCACCGACTGCTGCTCGTCGGTCGAGGGGTAGCGGTCGTTCATCAACGCCACGTAGATCCCCACGCGGTTGGTGACGCGCAGCAGCTCGAGGTTCCAGTCAAACCACCAGCGCGGGTACTTCTGGCGGAACACGATCATCAAGAGCGGCGGCAGGAACAGAAGCCCCGTGCCGCCGACGGCGATCGTGGTGCCGGTGCCGCCGGAGCCACCCTCGAAGCCGCCACCGCCGGAGTAGCCGCCGATGCTTGCCAGCACGATCGCGATCGGGATGACGGTGAAGATCCGGAAGGCCGTCGTGAGCCGGTGCAGCTGGCGGTCCGGATAGTCGACCGCAAAGTGGACGGGATGGTCGTCGTTCACGCGTTCGTTCCTCTCACTCGTTCCCGCCTCATGGCCACGCGGCGCAGCCGTGGCGACCGGGTCGATCCCGTTCGCGTTGCGGCGTGATCTGGGCCAAGGCGGACTCTCGACGCGCTTCTCTAGGGGGTGGATTGCTGGTCGGTGCCGGCGCGTCGCTCGGCGTGCTCGCGTGTGAGTTCGAGGACGCCGGCGACCAGCACGTGGGCGCCCGAGCCGACGCCGAGGGTCCAGTAGCGACGAAACCAGCGCCGGGCGTGCTCGTCCGTCGTCGCGGTTCGCATCACCCCCGAGAGCAGGCTCCGGCCGTCCTCGAGCGGGCGCACCGAGAGCGAGTAGAGCGTCTTTGCGTACCCGGGCTCCGCGAAGTCGCGGAACTGCTCCGCCGCGACCGCGACATAGGGGATCACCGGCCGCCAGAACTTGCCCACCAGCCCGAGCGCGAGCTCATCGCCGGCGCGCTCGCCGAGCAGCACCCAGCCGCCCTGCTCGGCCGGCGTCTCGGTGGTATCGCGCAGCCGCAGGCGCTCGGGTGCGGCCGGCGCCCGCTCGCCGTGCAGCAGGTGGCTCGCGATCTCGGGCAGCATCCGCAGCGCCCCGAGCACGCCGACCAGCGGCTTTCGCCGGCCAACCTCGATCAGATCGACGTCGATCAGCGCATCCCACACCGTCTGCGGATCCGCATCCACCACCGTGGCCACCGAATCCGAGACGTCGTAGACGGGCAGGAACTCATCGACCAGCACCGCGCCAGTATGACCGCGCGAGGTCCGTCGGCTCGATCGCGCTGTCCGCCTCACCCGGTCGAGCGACTCCGTCGCATCATCGCTTTGCGCGTCCAATGCAGCAGTCGGTCGGCGATAGCGGGCGCCCGTGCTGGGTGCGGTCTGCCCGCGAGCAGGACAGCTAGGACGGCCGGATCAGCCACGTCGTTGACGGCGACGATCTACGACGGCTCGGACGCCGCCAAGCACGCCATCGCGGTAAGCGCGCCCCTGCTCGCGCCGGCGCGCGCGGTGCTCCTGCACGTGTGGCTGCCCCTGTCCACGATCTTGCTGTGGAACCCGCTCATCGGCTCGTCCTGGCCGCTCTCCGGTCCGGCGGGGGAGATCGACGATGCGTGTCGGGCGGCAGCGCAGCGCCTGGCCGATGAGGGCACGGCGCTCGCACTCGAGGCCGGCTTCGACGTGGAGCCGGTGATCGCCGAGAGCCGGCACGGGGCCTGGCGGACGGTCGTGCACGTGGCCGACGAGCGTGACGCGCGGACCGTCGTGGTCGGCTCGCACGGGCGGTCGCCGATGTCCTCGGCCCTGTTGCGCGGCGTCGCCGCGGGCGTGGCGCATCACAGCGCTCGCCCCGTCCTCGTGATCCCCGCGCCGCAGCGCACTGACGCCCCGGGCGACCGACGCGAGCATGGCCTCGGCGTCGGCGTCGGATGACGGTCTGCACCGGCGACCGTAGTCGGCCACGCGATGCGGCGTCGTTCCCCGGATGGCGGCGGCTTGCGTCGGGCCTAGCGTCGGTCGCGACCCGAACCAAGGAGCGGAGATGGCCGTCACCCACCAGCAGCGGGCCGACGCGCTCGCCGCGCACGTCGTCCATCCTGACCGCGGCGCGTCCGCGCGTCTCACCGCGTTCCTGCTCGCCGGGGTCCTGTTCGCCGGGGCGGCCATCGTGACCGCTATCGTCGTGCTCGACGCGGGGACCGTCGGCGCAGGCGCGCCGCATCAGGCGGCCGTGGCATCCGCGCAGCGCAGCGCCGCCGCCGTGGCGGTGACGGCCGCCCGCATCGCCGTCACGCTCAAGGAGTTCACGCTCACGCCGCGGCCGGCGACCGCGCGCGCCGGGACCGTCACGTTCCGGGTTCGCAACGCGGGCGCCGTGCGACACGAGTTCGTCGTCCTGCGCACGAGAAGGCCCGCGGCGCGGCTCCTGAAGGGCTCCGAGGCGAGCGAGGCCGGGAACGTCGGCGAGATCGGCGATCTGAGGCCCGGCGTCACGAAGAGCCTCAGGCTCCGTCTCGCGGCCGGCCACTACGCGCTCATCTGCAACCTTCCCGGCCACTACCGGGCCGGCCAGCGCGCGGACCTGACCGTCCGCTGACCTCATGCGGCGGCCGTCCACAGCCGGACGGGGGCCCCGGTGTGCCGGGAGGCCCGTCTGCGCCGGAAGGTCACGGAGCTCGAGGAGCTGCTGGGGGGCGGATGAGCTTCCGGCAGGTCAGCCACGACGACCTCGGCTGGGCTACCTCGTCGGTGACGCGGGTGCGGGCGTCGCCGCCGTCGTGGATCCGAGCTCGCCATCGACGAGTGCCTGCGCCTCGCGCGCTACCTCGCGGGGTGCGGATCGAGCACGTCGTGGAGACGCACAACCACGCCGACCACGTCTCCGGTTACGGGCGTCTGTTCGCCGCGACGGGCGCGACGATCCACGTCCAGCGGGCCGCCGGAGCGGCGTACGACCACGAGCCCTTCGACGACGGCTGGGAGCTGCACCTCGGCGCCCTGACCGTGCGCGCGATCCACACGCCGGGCATCGCCCCGAGCACAGGCGTTCGCGCTCGTCGACAGGCGCGAGGCGATACGCCGTGGGCGGTCCTGAGCAGCGACTCGCTGTTCGCGGGCGACATCGCGCGTCCCGACCTCGCGATCGAGAAGGCCGCGGGCGCGAGCGGCATCTTCCGCTCGCTCCACCAGCGGCGGCTGACGCTGCCGGAAACGTGCGAGGTGTGGCCGGGCCATCTCGGCGGGTCGCTGTGCGGAGGCCCCGGCATGGACCGCTCGTCGACGATCGGCTGCGCGCGGGCGGCGTCGGGCACACCGCGCTGGTGAGCGGCGACGATCGTGCCGCAGCACGGCGTGGGGCGAGGCGGCGACGGCCGCGATCGCGCTGGTCGCCAGGCCGGCCGCGGCGCTTGGGCGTTCACCAGTCGGAGCTCTCACGAGTCGTAGCGCGGCGGGAGCCTTCGCGCGCGGGGGCATCGTTCCCCCGCGGTTCGGCGCTGACTGCGGCGGACCAGGCACCCCGGTCTCTGGGGCTCAGTCGGACGTGGCGTGCTCGGCGGGCACCACGAGGACAGGCACGGGGCTGCTCTGAAGGACACGGTGACTGACGCTGCCCAGGAGCAGCGAGCGCACTTCCCCGCGCCCGCGCGAGCCCATGACGATGAGGTCGTGGCCACCCCCGGCCGCCTGCTTCAACACCGCTTCCGCAGCCGCACCGTGGGTAACGATCTTCTGGACCGGCAGATCGTCCGGGAGAGTCTCGACGGCTCGATCGAGCATCGACTGATGTCCGCGCTCGGCCTCGGCCGCCAGCGCCTCGACGTCGATGCCCGGAGCGCTCAGCACCCAGACGGAGACGTCGGCGACGCTTGTGAGGACCGTGAGGCGAGCGTGGTTCGTCTGGGCAAGGTCCGCGGCTTCTGCCAAGGCGCGGATGGCATGCTCGGACCCGTCAATCGCTACGAGGATGTTGCGAAACATGCGCTCATCTTCCCCTTTGTACCGTGGCTGCGACCGGACCCCGGCCTAGGCGGAGGGCTCGAGCGGGCCGCGGTCGAGGGCGTAGCGGACGAGCTCGGCGCGCGTGGAGAGCCGCAGCTTGTGAACGGTGCGGGCGCGGTGGGCTCGACGGTGCGCACGCACACATGCAGCTGGGCCGCGACCTCGGCGTTTGCCCGAGCGCGATGCCGCGGAAGACGTCGACGGCGAGCTTCTCTCGTTCGAGCGATCCTGACCAGGAGCCGGAGGAACTGTGCGTCGCGTCCATCGAGCTGGCCCGCGCGTCGTACCTCGAGGGCTGGGGACGACCGCCCCTCGGAGCGCCCGGAACGCATGAGGACCGCCGCGGCCGGCGAGCCGGCCGCGCGAGGTGCGCTCGCACGGCCGTCCCTGGCCGCCGCGGTCCGCCCGTCACGACCAAGGATCAGATGCCCCGCGTTTGTCGGCCCCATCCCGTCGGGCCGGCGCGCGGGCCCACCTCGGTCGTCCCCTATCGCCCTTGACGGTCGGCACCGCCAGCGTGAACGGCCGACGAGCTTCTCGAGGTCGGCCGTCGTGGAGGCGAGCCGCTGGACGCTTGCGGCAATCTCCTGCCCGAAAGGGCTGCTCTCCTGGTGGCGCGGTGACCTGCTCCGTGGAGGCCGAGGACTCCTCGGCGGCCGGGAGGGAGGGCCCGAAGGAGCGCTCGGCCGACGTCGGCGCCTCCACAGGGCGGCCGTCATCGACCTCGCGGCCGCAATCGCCGTCGGGTTGCGCAGCCGTCGGACCGCCGGGCCGGCCAGTGGCGAGCGGCCGAGGCGCTACGTCTGCTTCGCTAACCCGGTGGACTTTCGGGTTGGCCGCCGGGCGCCGGCACGGCACGATGTGCAGATGGCCACCGCGCAGAGGCGGCCGGTTGTGCCAGCGGTCGAGCCCGATGGGCGGCAGCGACCACCCGGGACGGTTCGCCGCCCGCCACGCCGACGTTCAACGTCGGCGCGCGTCGCGCGGGTCTGGGCGTCGTGTTCGCCGAGACGCCACACGTCCGGCGGCGGCGGCAAGTGAGCGAGGCGATGATGCAGCGGGACGGATCGACGGCGCCGCCGCCGGCGCCGGTCTGGCGGACGGGGAGCGGGCGGAGGACGATGCTCGCGATGAAGGACGGACCGGTGCGCCGATGGCGGCGCCGGTCGCGCAGGAGCCGTGGCGCCGCGACGTCGGCGAGGTCGTCGCCGAGCTGGGCACCGACATCGACCGGGGCCTGGGCTCGGACGCGGCGGCTGCGCGGCTGGCGCGCTACGGGCCCAACCAGCTCCAGGGCGCCGACGTGGAGGTCGACCGCCGCGTGCGCGAGGGCTCCGCAGCGGACACGCTGATGGCGGAGAGCTCCGACCTCGACCTGCTCGTGCTCGGGTCGCGGGGATTGGTCCGCTTCGCCGCGTCGTGCCCGGAAGTGTGAGCGCGAAGGTGCTCCGTGGCGCCGCCTCCCGGTTCTCGTCGT
>JAXDHC010000623.1:0-4874 GCA_034664705.1 Solirubrobacteraceae bacterium | reverse complement strand
CGCGAGTGGTGGTCCGACGAGGGCTGGGCCTGGAAGGAGGACTACGACATCACGCACGACGACGGCGTGGCCGCGGGGCCCTCCGACGCCCCGGCGTGCCACATCTCCTGGTTCGAGGCCGACGCCTTCGCTCGCGCGCGCGGCGCCCGGCTCCCCACCGAGCGCGAGTGGGAGAGGGCGGCGACCTGGGACCAGGGGAAGGGCATGCTCCCCGGGGCGCTCGACGCCGTCGGCCACGTGTGGGAGTGGACGTCCGACCGCTTCGGCGGCTATCCCGGCTTCGTCGCCCACCCCTACCCGGAGTACTCGCAGGTGTTCTTCGGCGACGGCTACCGGGTCCTGCGCGGCGGCTCGTGGGCTTCCGATCCGCGCGTCGCCACGCCGACGTTCCGCAACTGGGACCTCCCCCAGCGGCGACAGGTCTTCGCGGGCGTCCGGCTGGCGGCGGACGCCTGAGCCATGGAACACACCACCATCACCGACGCCGTCGTCGTCCGGTCCTACCTCGGGCCCGGCGACGAGCGCTCGCTCGCCGACGACGTCCTCGACGGCCTCACGCGGCCGTTCAAGGAGTTGCCGCCGAAGCACTTCTACGATGCCCGCGGCGCCGAGCTGTTCGACCGCATCTGCGAGCTGCCGGAGTACTACCCCACGCGCGCGGAGCGCGCGATCCTCGAGACTCACGCGGACGACATCGCGGCCGAGACCGGCGCCGGCGAGCTCGTCGAGCTGGGCTCGGGCACGGCGGCCAAGACCCGCCTGCTGCTGCGCGCGATGGCCGGCACGGGCGCGCTGCGCCGGTACGTGCCGATCGACGTCACCGAGGAGATGGTGCGCGGGACGGCGGCCGCGCTGGTCGACGAGCTGCCGGGGCTGCGCGTGCACGGCATCGTCGGCGACTTCGAACGCCATCTCCGGCACGTCCCGACGCCCGGCGAGGAGCCACGCATCGTGGCGTTCATCGGCGGCACGATCGGCAACTTCCCGCCCGGCACCCGGAGGCGGTTCCTGCGGCGGATGGGAAAGCTCCTGCGCCCGGGACGCGACCGCCTCCTGCTCGGCACCGACCTCGTCAAGGACCCCGCGGTGATCGAGGCCGCCTACGACGACGCGGCCGGCGTGACGGCGGAGTTCAACCGCAACGTCCTGCACGTCGTCAACCGCGAGCTCGACGCCGACTTCGACGTCGCCGCGTTCGACCACGTCGCCTTCTACGACCGCGAGCGCGAGTGGGTCGAGATGCGCCTGCGGGCGCAGCGCCGGATGGACGTCCGCGTCGGCGCCCTCGACCTGGACATCGCGTTCGCGGCGCGCGAGGAGCTGCGGACCGAGATCAGCGCGAAGTTCACGCGCGAGCGCCTCGAGGGCGATCTCGCGGCGGCCGGGCTGCGGCTCGTCGACGTGCTCACGGATCCCGAGGGACGCTTCGCGCTGTCGCTGAGCGAGCGCGCATAGGATCCCGCCGCATGAAGATCGAGGGAGGCGGCGCGCTCGTCACGGGCGGCGCGTCGGGACTGGGCGAGGCCACGGCGCGACGGCTGCACGAGGAGGGCGCGGCGGTCACGATCGCCGACGTGGACGCCGAGCGCGGCGCGGCGCTGGCCGCCGAGCTGGGCGTCCGGTTCGTCGCCTGCGACGTGCGCGACGAGGCGCAGGTGAAGGCTGCCGTCGACGCCGCGCGCGAGGCCGGCGGCGGCCTGCGGATCAGCGTGAGCTGCGCGGGCACGGTGGTCGCCCAGCGCACGGCGTCCCGCCGTGGGCCGCACGAGCTCGAGGCCTTCGAGCGGGTGATCGCCATCAACCTGATCGGCACCTTCAACGTCCTGCGCCTCGCGGCCGCGGCCATGCGCGAGAACGAGCCGCTCGACGACGGCGAGCGCGGCGTCTGCGTCAACACCGCCTCGATCGCGGCGTTCGAGGGGCAGATCGGCCAGATCGCCTACTCGGCCTCCAAGGGCGGCGTCGTCGGCATGACGCTCCCGGCGGCCCGCGACCTCGCGCCGGACGGCATCCGGGTCGCGGCGATCGCGCCCGGGCTCTTCGACACGGCGATGCTGGCGTCGGTGGCCGAGGACGTCCGCGACGCGCTCGGGAGGTCGGTGCCCTTCCCGCCGCGCCTCGGCCGGCCCGCCGAGTACGCCCGGCTCGTGTGCTCGATCGTCGAGAACCCCATGCTCAACGGCGAGGTCATCCGGCTCGACGGCGCGCTGCGGATGGCGCCCCGGTAGCCGGCGGAGGGTGCCCCGCGCCCGCCGGGTCCTAGCATCGGTCGCATGAGAGTCGCCACGCACAACGGGTCCTTCCACGCCGACGAGGTCTTCGCCCTGGGCGCGCTCTCGCTGCTCGGCGAGCCGCTGCAGATCGTCCGCACGCGCGACGACGCGGTCCTGGCCGCGTGCGATCTGCGTGTGGACGTCGGGTTTCGCAACGACCCGGCCACCGGCGACTTCGACCACCACCAGCGCGGCGGCGCCGGCGAGCGACCCAACGGCGTGCGCTACGCCTCCTTCGGCCTGGTCTGGCGCGAGTTCGGCACCCGGCTCGCCGGCGGCGATCCCGACGTGGCGGCGCGCGTGGAGCACGCCCTCGTGCAGGGCGTCGACGCCAACGACACGGGCCAGGCGCTGAGCAGCCCGCTCGTCGAGGGCGTGCGCCCGATGAGCGTCAGCGGCGTCATCGGCGGGCTGAACCCGACGTGGGAGGAGGACCTGACGCCCGAGGAGGAGGCCGCGCGCTTCGACGAGGCGGTCGCGATCGCCGCGGGCGTCATCCGGCGCGAGATCGCCTCGGCCGGCGCGGCCCAGCGCGCCCGGCGCGTCGTCCTCGACGCGATCGAAGCCGCCGCCGACCCGCGCATCGTGGAGCTCCGGCGCAACGTGCCCTGGAAGGAGGTCGTGGTCACCGAGGCGCCCGAGGCGCTCTTCGTGATCCTGCCCAAGCGCTCCGGTTGGGGCCTCGAGGCCGTGCCGCGCCAGCTCGGCTCCTTCGAGAACCGCCTCGACCTTCCCGAGGCCTGGGCCGGGCTCGACGGCCCCCAGCTCGCCGCGCTCACCGGCGTGCCCGACGCCGTCTTCTGCCACGTCAAGCGCTTCCTCGCGGTGGCCCGGTCCCAGGAGGGGATCGGGGCGCTGGCCGAGCAGGCGCTGGCCGGCGCGCAGCTCGACGCGGCGGCGTAGCGGCGTCCCGGTCCGTCCGCAGCGGCCCCCCAAGCCGTGCAAAACCTACGCGTCGGGTTGACGCAGGGTTTCCTGAGTGGTCAGATCGGGAGGGGTGTCGAAGGCGTGTTGCGCCCACGTCCCCGGCGGTCAGGATGCCGCCGGCCGGCGCACGGGCCGCCCCCGGGTCGGCCTCCCTCCTCCTGGCCGGCCCGGGGGCGGTTTCGCCGTCACGGCGGCGCGCCAACAGGCGGTGGTGCGCCGGCGGGTGGAGTTCACGGGCGCGGTCCCCGGGGTACCGCCGTGGCGACCACGAGACATTCGGAGACGATCGATGCGCGAGCGCACCGCCGGTGACGACCTTCGCGAGCGTCCGACGGGCGAGCTGCTCAAGCAGCTCTCCGACCAGACGACCACGCTGGTCCGGCAGGAGATCGAGCTCGCCAAGCTCGAGCTGCGGGAGAAGGGCAAGAAGGCCGGAGTGGGCGCCGGGATGTTCGGCGGCGCCGGGCTGTTCGGCGTGTTCGCGTTCGCCGCGCTGACGGCGACGATCATCCTCGGCCTCGCCACGTTCCTGCCCGGATGGCTGGCGGCGCTCATCGTGACCGCGGTCTACGGCGCGGTCGCGGGCGTCCTCGCGCTGCGCGGCAAGGCCCAGGTCAAGCAGGCCACCCCGCCCGTCCCCGAGCGAGCCGTCGACAGCACGAAGGAGGACGTCCGATGGATCAAGACCAGGGCGCAGGACGGGCGACGGTGAACAACGGGGCCGACAGTCCCCAGGCGCTCCGCGAGGAGATCGAGCGGACGCGCCGTGACCTCGGCGACACCGTCGCCGCGCTCGCCGAGAAGACCGACGTCAAGGCGCGGGCCAAGGAGAAGGTCACCGAGGTCCGCGAGCAGGTGACGCAAAGGAGCTCCGAGCTCATGGGCCGCGCCCGCGAGGCAAGCCCCGACGGCGCCAACTCGGCCGCCGACCAGCTCCGCGGCAAGGCACGGCAGAACCCCGTGCCGACCGCGGCCATCGCCGCCTTCGTGGGCGGCCTCATCCTCGGCCGGATCACCGGCCGCCGCTAGCCGACCGTCAGGAGACCGACGGCCATGTCACAGGCGAGAAACACGCAGGACGAGAAGCGCTTCGAGCGCGACGGCGCGGACGAGAGCCGCGCCCCCGACGACGTCACCGATCTGCCCAAGGGGTCGTGGAAGGGCGTCCTGAAGCGGACGATGCGCGAGTTCAGCGAGGACAACCTCACCGACTGGGGGGCCGCGCTGACCTACTATGGGGTCCTGGCGCTCTTCCCGGCGCTGCTCGTCCTGATCTCGCTGCTCGGCATCGTCGGCTCGTCGGCCACCCAGCCGTTGATCGACAACGTCGGCAAGCTCGCGCCGGGGGCGGCGACCGAGATTCTCACGACGGCGATCCAGAACCTGCAGCGCAACCAGGGCGCGGCCGGGATCGCCTTCTTCGTCGGCCTCGCCGGCGCGCTGTGGTCGGCATCCGGCTACGTCGGGGCGTTCATGCGCGCCTCGAACGACATCTGGGACGTCGGCGAGGGCCGGCCGGTCTGGAAGACGATCCCGCTGCGCCTGGGCGTGACGCTCCTCATGCTCATCCTGCTGACGGTCAGCGCGCTGGCCGTCGTGCTCACCGGGCCGCTGGCGGAGTCGGTCGGCAACATCGTCGGCCTCGGGTCGCAGGCCGTGACCGTCTGGGACATC
>JAXDHC010000622.1:0-9974 GCA_034664705.1 Solirubrobacteraceae bacterium | reverse complement strand
ATGACCTCGACGCTCAGCCAGGCGGTCGCGCGGGCATAGCCCCCCGGCTCTACTCGCGCAGGATCAGGTCGTCGAGCGCCGGCGCCTTCTCGACGAAGCCGTAGCGCTCGGCGAGCTGGGCGGTCGTGGAGATCGTGGACTCGTTGAGCTCCGCGCCCCACTGCGGGAGGACCATGGCCTGCGCCGCCTTGGCCGGGATCGCGGTGTACTCGGTGACGATCTTGCGCACCTCGTCGGGATGGGAGTCGGCGTACTCCAGCGAGGTGCGCATCGCGCGCACGAAGCGGTCGACGACCGGGCGGTTCTGCTCGAGGTAGCGCTCGGTCGTGAAGTACGTCGCGACGGTGAGGCTCTTCGCCGTCTCCTCGAACGGGTGGAACAGCACCTTGAAGCCCTGGCCGCGCCCCTGGGTGACGAACGGCTCGACCACCCAGATCGCGTCGACCCGCCCGCCCGCGAGCGCCGCGCCCATCTCGGGGAACGGCACCTCGACGTACTTGATCGTCTTGAAGTCGACGCCGCGCTTCTCGAGCGAGCGGTTGATGGTCAGCGGCCCCACGTTCTGGAGCGTGTTGACGGCGACCGTCTTGCCCTCGAGGTCCTTTGCGCTCTTGATGTCGCTGCCCTTGGCCACGAGGAGCCCGTCCGGCGCGTCCTTCGCGTTCGTGCCGCCGATGTCGCCCTGGGAGATGATCCGCAGCGGCAGGTTCTTGGAGCGGGCGATGATCAGCGACGTCGTGTTCGAGAAGCCGATCTCGTTGTCGCCGGAGACGACCGACGGCACGATCGCCGCGCCGCCCTCGGCGAGCTGCGGCTTGATCGTGAGGTTCTCCGCCTTGAAGAAGCCCTTCTTGACGCCGAGGTAGATCGGCGCGACGTCCGCGATCGGGATCACCCCGACCTTGAGGGTCACGGGCTTGTCGGCCGCCGTGTCGGCGTTCCCGCCGCCACCGCCACCGCCGCCGTCGTCGCCCCCGCAGGCGGCGAGCCCGCCGCTGCTCGCCAGGATCGCGGCGGCGGCGAACGGCGCCCACCGATGGCCGAACCGACTGCTGCGCTCCATCTCCGCGTCTCCCCTCGCGATGACGACACAAGACATCTATGAAACGACCGTGACGGGAGTGTATGAACAGATGCCGGAGGTCGTCAACCCCTCGTCCCCGCGGCGTGCTGCTGCCGTCGAGGCGACGCCCGGCCGCGGGCGGGTCCGCCGGTCCACGGCCTACCCTGAACGGGCGATGTCGCGCCTGGACGACCTCCGCGCCGAGTACCAGACGATCCTTCACTCGATGGAGTTCGCCTACGCCATGGGGCACTCGCAGACCTATGGTCGCGACCCCCGGCTCGAGCACGTCGTCCAGCGCGCCGACGCGCTGCGCCGCGAGATCGCCGAGCTCACGGCCCAGGAGCAGCAGGGCTGACCGGCGCCCGGAGAGCGGCGGCGCCGCGCGCCGCCGCTCCGGGACCCGCCTACGTCTGCGGGATCATGCCGTGCGGGTTCAGGACGTACTTCCGGGCGGCGCCCTTGTCGAAGTCCGCGTAGCCCTGCGGCGCCTCGTCGAGCGAGATCACCGTCGCGTTGACCGCCTTGGCGATCTGGCAGCGGTCCTCGAGGATCGCCATCATCAGCTCGCGGTGGTACTTCATCACCGGGCACTGGCCGGTCGCGAACGTGTGCGACTTCGCCCAGCCGAGGCCGATGCGGATGGAGAGCGAGCCCTGCTTGGCGGCGTCGTCGTGCGCGCCCGGGTCGCCCGTCACGTACAGGCCCGGGATGCCGAGCGCACCGCCCGCCCGCGTGAGGTCCATCAGCGAGTTGAGCACCGTCGCCGGCACCTCCTCGCCGGCGTGCTCGCCGTGCCCGCGCGCCTCGAAGCCGACGGCGTCGACGCCGGAGTCGACCTCCGGCGCGCCGAGGATCTCGGCGATCTGGTCCTTCGGGTCGCCCTTGGAGACGTCGATCGTCTCGCAGCCGAAGCTGCGCGCCTGCTCGAGGCGCTCGGGGATGAGATCGCCGACGACGACGGTCGCCGCCCCCAGCAGCTGCGCCGCGTGCGCGGCGGCCAGGCCCACCGGGCCCGCGCCGGCGACATACACGGTGCTGCCGGTGCCCACCCCGGCGGTCACGCAGCCGTGATAGCCCGTCGGGAAGATGTCCGACAGCATCGTCAGGTCGAGGATCTTCTCCATCGCCTGGTCGCGGTCGGGGAACTTCAGGAGGTTGAAGTCCGCGTAGGGCACCAGGACGTACATCGCCTGGCCGCCCGGCCAGCCGCCCATGTCGACGTATCCGTACGCCGCGCCCGGCCGGGCCGGGTTCGTGTTCAGGCAGATGCCGGTCTTGCGCTCCTTGCAGTTGCGACAGCGCCCGCACGCGATGTTGAACGGCGCCGAGACGAGGTCGCCCTCCTTGATGTACTCGACGTCGCGCCCGGCCTCGATCACCTCGCCCGTGATCTCGTGGCCGAGGATGAGGCCCGCCGGCGCCGTGGTGCGGCCGCGGACCATGTGCTGGTCGCTGCCGCAGATGTTCGTCGAGACGATCCGCAGGATGACGCCGTGATGGCATTGGCGCCCGACGCTCTCGGACGGGACGCCCGGTCCCTCCTGCAAGTCGAAGGTCGGGTACGGGATGTCCTCGACGTCCACCCGCCCCGGGCCCTTGTAGACCACTCCGCGGTTGTCGTCCGCCATGGCGGCTCCTTCCAGGTCGATGTGCCTCGGCGCGCGCTTGCAGGGACCGTCGCCGGCCGACGCGGGGCGCCCTCGTGAGGTAGGGCGGCGCCGCGCGACCGCAAGAGCGCCGCACGCGGTCCCGCGCGCGCGTGCACGGGGCCGTCCGGCGGCGGTCGAGGGCGTGCGCTCCGGCCCGCCCCGGGAACGAGTGCAGGGTTTGTCGTCGCAGGGACGACAAACCCTGCACCGACGACCCCAGGCACGATCGCCCGCCGCGGTCGAGCTCCCCTCGATGCCATCAGCCCGCGCCACGCATCACCGGCCGCGTGCGCGGAGCGCCACGGCGCGCGGCTACCCCGATCCCTCGTCGTCCCCGGCGAGATCGGCGAGCGAGAAGTCGAGGTCCTCGCCGAACGTCATGAGCATGCGCCGGCGGAACGACTCGTAGCGGCGCATCGCGTCGCTGCGCCGGCCGCGGCTCAGCGCCAGCGCGATGAGCCGGCGGTGGACGTCGACGTCGAACGGGTCGATCGCGGCAAGGCGCTCCATGTCGCTCGCGGCGCCGTCCAGATCGCCGCGGCGAGCGCGCAGCTCGGCGAGCACGCGCAGGCCGTCGGCGGCCAGCGTGCGCAGGCGGTCGCGCTCCGCGATCGCCCATTCGGCGTACGGCTCGTCGGCCAGGAACTCCCCGCCGTAGAGCGACAGGGCGCCGGTCAGATGCTCGAGCGCATCCCCCTCCTCGCCCATGCGAGCCGCCCGCAGTCCTGACTCGACGCCCGCCTCGAACTCGTCCGCGTCGATGGTGACGCGCAGCGGCGACAGCCGGTAGCCGCCGTCCTCGAACAGGACGAACGACGATCCGGCACGCGGCCGGCCGGCGGGCTCGAGCCGGTCGCGGAGCGCGTGCACGTAGTAGCGCACGCCGCGCAGGGCGCGCAGTCCCGCGTCGGGCCAGAGCCGCTCGGCGATCACCTCCGGCGACACCGGCGCGCGCCGCTGGCTGACGAGGTACTTCAACAGCTGCCCCGGGCGATGCCGCATCCAGGGGCCGCCGATCGGCCCGTCCTCCGTCTCCACCTGCGTGCGGCCCAGCGACACGATCCTCACGTCCGGCGGACGCGCGGACGGCAGCGCCGTGTACCGGCGGCGATCGCCCGCCTGTCCCGGGCGGAACGCGACCACGACGTGGCGGGGACGATCGGCCAGCGCGGCGGCGGTGATCCACACCGCCGAGACGCTCGCCCCGGGCGGGAGGTCGACGCGCACCTCGGGCAGCGCCTCGTCCGCGCCCAGCGCCCGCTCGAACAGGCATCCGTTCTCGTCCGTGCCTCCGGCCGTGGGCGCGCAGCCGCCCAGCACGCACGCCGACCCGGGACCGGCGTCCGTCAGGATGTGCCCGAGGCGCCCGAGCATCCGGTGCGCGGCCGCGTTGCCGGCGATGATCCGCTTCTCGTCGTCGACGACGACGATCCCGTAGGGATGGCCCTCGAAGGCGGCGGCCGCGAGACGCGTTTCGGCCGCGGGCGATGCCTCGTCGCCGAGACCCCCCTCGCTGCCCGCGATCTGCATCTCCCTCCCCCTCCACGGCGTCGTGGGGCGACGCTCAGCAGATCCTGAGCGCGCTATCGGGAGTCTAGACCAAAGTGGGCGCAACCTGCGTCACCCAACCGCGCTCTAACCCGTGGCTGCACCGATTCTCGGCCGCCCGTCCCGTAGCCTGCGAATCGTCCAGCAGCCCCACCGACGGTCGGATAGTCAAGTCAGACGGTCGACCAGTCACGTCGAGCGGTCTTGCACCGTGAGGCGGCGGGCCACGTCGGATCGTGGCTCGCGGGGCCCTAGGGGGAAAGACGGTGATCGGCGGCCATGAGGATCTCGGGCCACGAGCCCGCGCGCGTCTGCGCGCGTCTGCTCGACTACCACGCGTCCGCGCCACGCGGTGAACAGGCGTCCGGGCACGGCGGCGGGGGCCGCCTGCGACGGCGCCCTCCGGACCCGTTCCGGCACTCCCGCGAAGCCTCCGGCATCGGCCACCGCCCATCCCCACCGATGGGAGTCGCATGAAACGCCTTCTGATCGTCGGGGACGAGGGCTTCACCGTCCACGCGATGCGATACGCCATGCAGCACACGACCGGGTTCAGCCTGTTCGGGGTCATCGAGAGCAACGGTGACGTCCGCAGCGCGGTCCGGATGGCGCGGCCGGACGCCGTCGTGCTCGATGGCCTCAGCGCGGACAACCGCGCCCTCGACTGCCTCGTGGAGATCCGCGCCGAGCTGCCCACCGCGTTCGTGCTCCTCGTGGTTGCGCAGATGAGCGCGGCCGACACCGAGCGCGCCCTCCAGGCCGGTGGTGTCATCTGCATGTGGCCGGACGTGAACATCGCGTCCGGCGAGGGGCCGGAGGCGCCCAGCATGCCCGCCACGGCTCCGCCGCAGCCGGCGGTCCCGCTGCAGCCCGCGATCCCGCTGCAGCCGCCGGTGGAGATCGCGGCCGAGCGCGCGCCGGCGCACGGGCCGCTCACGAGTCGCGAGATGGAGACGCTGCGGTGGGTCGCGGAGGGCCACACGAACGCGTGGATCGCGCGCAAGCTGTGGGTGACGGAGCAGACGGTCAAGTTCCACCTCACGAACATCTACCGGAAGCTCGACGTCGCCAACCGCACCGAGGCGAGCCACTACGCGCTGGTCAACGGCCTCCTCGCGACCCCGGCCCAGCCCGCCCGCGACGCCGGGCTGCTGAGGGGGCCGGGCGACGCGCTGGCCGGGGCGCTCTCGAGCCGCGGCGGCGACGAGCGGAACGGACACGTGCGTCGCCGGCCACGCGAGTCGTGATCGCGCTCTTCGACCTCGCGCGCCAGCATGCCGCGATCGCCGCCGAGCTCCAGGCGGCGCTCGCGCGCGTGGCCGGCAGCGGCGGCTTCACGTTCGGCGAGGAGCTCGAGGCCTTCGAGGCGGAGTACGCCCGCTACTGCGGCGTGCGGCACTGCGCCGGCGTGGCGAACGGGACCGACGCGCTGACGCTCGCGCTGCTGGCCGTGGGGGCCGGTCCGGGGACGGAGGTGGTGACCGCCGCGCACACGTTCTTCGCGACGGCCGAGGCGATCGTCGCGACGGGCGCCCGTCCGGTCTTCGTCGACATCGACCCCCGGACACGCTGCCTGTCCCCGCCGGCGCTCGCCTCGGCGCTGAGCGACCGGACGGCGGCGGTCGTGCCCGTCCACCTCTACGGCCATCCGGCGGCGATGCCCGAGATCATGTCGGTGTGCGATGCGGCGGGGGTCCCCGTCGTCGAGGACGCCGCGCAGGCGCACGGCGCCACGATCGACGGCCGCCGGGTGGGCTCGTGGGGCCGGGCGGCCGCGTTCAGTTTCTACCCGACCAAGAATCTGGGCGCGCTGGGCGATGCCGGCGCCGTCGTCTCCGACGACGAGGAGCTGATCGCGACGGTCAGGTCGCTGCGCCATCACGGGTGCGCCCCGGACGACCCCAACCGTCACCTGCGCTTCGGGGGCACCGCGCGGCTCGACAGCCTCCAGGCGGCCTTCCTGCGCGTGAAGCTGCCGCGCCTGGAGGGCTGGAACGAGGAGCGCCGGGAAGCGGCCGACCGCTACCGCGACGCCCTCGCCGGCCTCGAGCTGACCCTGCCCGGCGGCGACGACCCCGGCACGCGGCAGGTCCATCACCTGTTCGTCGTCGAGGTCGACGATCGCGATCGCGTCCTGGCCGCGCTTCGCGCCCAGGGGATCGGCGCCGCCGTCCACTACCCGTGCGCCGTGCCGCTCCAGCCCGCGTTCGCGGGGCGCTTCGCGGCCGGGGAGTTCCCCGTCTCGGAAGCGCTCGCCGCGCGCGCGCTCTCGCTGCCCGCGTTCCCCGGGATCACGGGCCAGGAGATCGACCGGGTCGCAGGCGCTCTGGAGAACGCGCTGACGCGAGCGGACCTGGCGGCCTGAGCGGACTGCCGGCTGCCGCGTCGATGTCGAAGACCACCTCGTCACCGTCCAATCTCGCCCAGGCGATCGTCGCGCGCTCGGCGCCGGGGCCGGTGACGGCCACGTCTCCGCCCGGCCCCTGCGTGACGCGGAGCCCGGCTCGCGTCCGCCACCATGCCGCCACGTCCCTGGGCAGCGCGTGCCAGCCGTCGCCGCGCGCCGCCATCGCGGCGACGAAGGCCCCGTATGCGTCCCGCCGTCCGGTCGTGTCGAGGTAGTCGGGGTGCGTGATCACGTTCACGAGCCCGTGATGCCGGGCCACCCACTCGGCCTTGTGCAGCCACGGAGCGATGTCGTCGCAGCGCAGGATCTCGAAGAGCGTGTGGTCCTGGACGAGCGTCACCGGCAGCTCGACCATGTCGCCGAGGAAGAACGGGTGGATCGAGCAGCACCCGCCCGGCTGCGGCTCGAAGGGGTCGGTGTCGGGGAAGGAGCTGTCGTAGCGGCAGCCGAGCTCGGGCATCCAGTCGGCGTTGCGGTGCGTCGCCGGCGAGCGGAAGCCGTCGACGCCCCACGCCTCCACGTAGCCGTGGATCTGCGGGAGCTCGCCCTCGAAGTGCTCGCGGCTGGAGAAGAGCTTGCCGTCGTGGCGGACGGCGTGCAGGCCGATCTCGCCGCCGGCCTCGCGGACGCGCTCGAAGGTTCCCGGCGGGATCGGATACCACTCGGCCACGACGTTCCACGACGACACGGCGCCATGCCGGCGCTCGACGTCGAGCACCGACGGGATGCGCTGCACGCCGGCCGGTCCCTCGACGTCGTGGGTGAGGATCCACGCGAACCGCCTGCCGTCGGGCCAGAAGTTGACGAACGGCAGCCGCGCGACGCCGCGACGGCGCAGCTCTGCGCGGATGGCGTCGTGCTGCAGCCGGACGAGCACGGGCTCGATCGGCCACGCCGGGAAGCGCCGTCGGCGCTGCCGGGTGGCGTAGGCGCGGCGCAGGGCGAGCTGGACGGAGCGCGGCAGCAGCGGCTTGATCGCGTAGTAGCCGGCGAGCTTGCGCGGGCGCGGGCGCTCCCCGAGGTAGCGCTCCGTGCGGTACCAGTCGGCCTGCGCGGGCTCGGGAACGGGGTCGGGCCCGCCGACGACGGTCTCGTGCTCGCGGGCGACGGGGCTCGGATGGCGCGGCTCCGGGTCGCTCACCGTGCGACTGTAGCCGCCGTCCACGGGCTCCGGCCCTACCCGAACGTCGGGTTCTCGCGCGCGTTCGGCGGACCCGGGACGGGTGGGGGATGAAGCTCGTCTACGTCATCGGGGCGCGCCCGAACTTCGTGAAGATGGCGCCGGTCATCGCCGAGCTGCGGCGCCGTGTCCCGGACGCCGACCACGTGGTCGTCCACACCGGCCAGCACTTCGACGCCGCGATGTCCCAGGTCTTCCTCGAGGAGCTCGGCGTCGGAGAGCCGGATCACATGCTGGGCGTCGGCCCCGGGTCCCATGCCCAGCAGACCGCCCGGGTCATGGAGCGCATCGAGCCCGTGCTCGCCGCCGAGCGGCCCGACCTCGTCCTCGTCCCCGGCGACGTCAACTCGACGCTCGCCGCGACCCTGGTCGCCGTCAAGCTGGGACTGCCCCTCGGGCACATCGAGTCGGGGCTGCGCAGCTTCGACCGCACGATGCCCGAGGAGATCAACCGGATCGTGGCCGACGAGTTCGCCGAGCATCTGTTCCTCCACTGCGACGAGGCCGTCGAGAACCTGCGCAGCGAAGGCATCGCATCGGAGCGGATGCACTTCGTCGGGAACACGATGATCGACACGCTGGTCGCGATGGAGCCGCGGTTCCGCGCGGTCGACGCGACGCACCGCCTCGGGCTGCGCCCGGGCGACTACCTGCTGGTGACGCTCCACCGGCCCGCCCTGGTCGACGGTCCGCTCCTCCGCGAGGCCATCGGGCAGCTCAGCGGGCTGGCCGCGCACCTGCCGGTCGTCTTCCCCGTCCACCCGAGGACGCGCAAGATGCTCGACGGCGACGGGGTCGCGACGCCGGCGGGGCTGTCCCTCGTCGACCCGCTCGGCTACGTCGAGTTCCTGTCGCTGGAGGCCGATGCCGCGGCGGTGCTCACCGACTCCGGCGGCCTGCAGGAGGAGACCACGCACCTGGGCGTCCCGTGCTTCACGCTGCGGGCGAACACCGAGCGCCCGGTCACGGTCCGCATGGGGACGAACACGCTGCTCGGCCTCGACCCCGCCCGGATCGCCGACATCCCCGACCTGCTCGACCGCGCGCCGGCGGGCGAGCGCGCGCGGCCACCGCTCTGGGACGGCCGGGCCGCCGCTCGCGTCGCCGACGTGCTCCTGGACGGGCGCGCCGAGCCGGGGCCGGCCTACGCGCTCCAGGCCGACACGAGCGACCGCGCGTACAGCAGCCAGCCGAGGTGATACGACCGGCACTCGAGGAGGATCTCGAGGCCGGCGGGCTCCGCGCGCGTCCCCGCCGCCTGCCGCAGGCCCCACGATGCGACCTGCGTGTCGCGCATCATGCGCACCGACAGGCCGCTCGGCCCGTCCGCCTCGCTGCCGGCGCGCTGGATGCAGCGCACGATCAGGTCGCGGTCGCGGTGCACGAGCGACTCCTGCAGCTCGTTGGCGCCGTCGACCCATCGCAGGCCTCGCCACAGGGCCGCGTCGTAGCGGCCGGCTCCCAGGTTCTGCAGCGGGGCCAGGGCGAGGAAGGCCATCCCGTCCTGGTGCACGGAGTACACCGGGTAGCCCTCGATCACGCGGCCGTCCCGGGCGCTGTGGATCCACCACCACTGTCCGAGCGGGCCCTGCTCCTCCACGAGCCGATCCGCGGTCTCCACCGCGCAGTCGGGCACGTGCCCGGAGATCGCGCGCGCGTGCGCGGCGAGGCCGTGCAGCGAGTAGACCTGATGCGCGAAGCTCGTCAGGCGCCGGTAGAGCAGGCTCCTCGGCCGCAGGTCGCTCCGGCTGTGCATGCCTCGCCGGCCGCTGAAGAGCCCGCTCGCGCCGGACCACCGCTGCACGAGCTCCGCGGCGGCCGCCTCGGCGAGCCGCCGGGCGCGATCGCGGCACGCCGGGACGCGCTCCATGGCCGCCACGACTCCGGAGACGACGAGGCCGATCTCCATGCTCGAACGCCCCGCCGGCGTCCAGCCGCGCGCGAGGCGTTCGACCAGCTCGGCCGCGCGCGGGTCGTCCACGAGCGCCAGCGCCCAGATCGTCGTCCCGACGAGCATGCCGTCCCGCGAGCCGGCGCAGGAGGCGACGAGCGCGTCGATCGCGGTCCCGAGGTCCACCTGCCCGCGCCAGGCGTCGTCGACGCCGCCGGTCACCAGGCCGATGA
>JAXDHC010000621.1:0-9128 GCA_034664705.1 Solirubrobacteraceae bacterium | reverse complement strand
CCGATGGCGCTCATCGCGCTGGCGGGCCAGGGTTGGCTGCGCGGCGTCGGGAACATGCGCACGCCGCTCGTGATCGTCGTCGCCGCGAACGCGCTGAACGTCGTGCTCGAGCTGTTGTTCGTCTACGGCTTCGGGTGGGGCCTGGACGGGTCGGCCTGGGGCACCGTGATCGCGCAGGCGTGCATGGGCGCGGCGTTCGTCGCCGTGCTGCTGCGCACGCCCGCGCGGCGCCGGCGTCCGGACCTGCAGCGCATCCGCTCGCTGACGTCGATCGGGGCGCAGCTGCTCGTGCGCACCGCCGCGCTGATCGCCTGCTTCGTGCTCGCCACGGCGGTGTGCGCGCGCATCGGCGAGGCGTCGCTGGGCGCGCACCAGATCGGCTTTCAGCTGTTCACGTTCCTCGCGCTTGTCCTCGACGCGATCGCCATCGCCGGCCAGGTCATCGTCGGCCGCGCGCTCGGCGCCGGCGACGCCGACGCGGCGTTCGCGGCGGCGCGGCGGATGCTCCAGTGGGCGCTCGTCGCCGGCCTCGCCATCGGCGGGGTCCTGCTCGCGCTCATCGACGTCGTGCCGCGCGCCTTCACCGAGGACGCCGCGGTGATCGACCGCGCGCACGCGATGTGGCCGCTGTTCTGCGCGCTGTGGCCGGCCGCCGCGGTCGTCTTCGCCCTCGACGGCATCCTCATCGGGGCCGGCGACGCCCGCTACCTCGCCGGCGCGATGGTCGTCGCCGCGGCGGTCTTCATCCCGATCGTGCTCGCGGCGCTTCACTTCGACTGGGGCATCGTCGGCGTGTGGTGCGCGCTGGTCACCCTGATGCTCGTGCGCCTGGCGACCCTCGCGGTGCGCTTCGCGGGGCGGCGCTGGGCGCTCGTCGGCGCGGCCACCTGAGCGTCCGGGACCGAACGGCCACGTTCAGCCGAGCGCCCGAGCGGGAAGACGACACCCCGTGCCCCGCCCGATCGCCGTTCTCATCCTCACCGTCGCGCTCCTCGCCGGCGCCGCCTTCCCGGCCGTCGCCGGCGGCCCGAACAACGTCGTCGTCGCCAACGCGACGTCCGAGCGCCCCACGGTCATCCGCTCCTCGCTCGACGCCTCGCAGACCGGCGGGGACGAGGTCACGTCCGCGAACATCGCGCGCGCCGAGTCCAAGGACTGCACGGGGTGCCGGGCGGTGGCCGTCGCGCTCCAGGCGGTCCTGATGACCGGCAACCCGAGCACCGTGACGCCGACCAACGCCGCGGTGGCGCTGAACACGAACTGCACGAGGTGCGCGACCTTCGCGTTCGCATACCAGTACGTCGTGTCCACCGGCGGGCCGGCGCACCTCAGTCCCGACGGGTACCGCGCGATCGCGCAGCTGCGCCGCGAGGCGGCCGACCTGGCTCGCTCCGACCTGCCGTTCCCCGAGCTCAACGCGCGCCTGGAGGAGGTCGGCGCCCGCCTGAAGGCGACGGTCGACGAGGAGATCGTCCGCACGGGCGGCTGGTCGCGCGGCGGCGACGTGCGCGAGCGCAGCGACATGACCCCGGACGGGCGCGAGTAGCCCGTCGCGCCCTACGGTGCGACGGCCTCGTTGACGCGCCGCTCGATGTCGAGCTCGCGGTCGAAGTCCGCCTCGTCGGCGTGGCGGTAGTCGACGCCGCGGCCGGCGAGGAGCTCGGCGAGCGCCTCGACGTAGCGGATGTCGAGCTGCTTGCCGGCGACGCGGCGCAGCTCGTTGAGCGCCTCGAAGGACGTCATCGGGGTGCGGTAGGTGTCCGGCGCGGTGAGCGTGTCGTAGACCTCCGCGACGGCGACCACGCGGGCGATCGGCGGGATCTCGTCGCCGATGAGGCCGCGCGGATAGCCGCGTCCGTCGATGCGCTCGTGGTGGGCGCGGACGATCTCGGCGACCGGCCCGTAGACGCCGATGTCGCGCAGCAGCTCCGCGCCGATGTCGGGGTGGCGGCGGATCCCGCGCCAGTCAGAGTCCAGCAGCTTGCCGCCGCGCTCCATCACGCGGTCCGAGAGCGCGAACTTGCCGATGTCGTGCAGCAGGCCCGCCGTGTGGGCGAGCTCCTGCTCGCGCTTGGACATGCCGAGCTGCATGGCCATGTCGCGCGAGAAGGCGGCGACCGCCGCGCAGTGGCGCGCCGCGCGCGAGTCGCGCTCGTCGAGCGTGCGGACGAGGCTGCTCAGCACGCCCCACGAGAGGTTCGCGTACTCGCGCGTCCGCTCGCGCGCGGTGACCACGAGGCGCGCCATGTACGTGAACGCGACCGCGTTGAGCATCACGAAGACGAGCGCGGCCAGGCCGGCCTCGGCGTAGATCTCGGCGATGACGCCGACGAGCGCCGCGTTGAGCGCGACCGCGGGGAGCAGGCCGCGGACCGAGCGCAGGTAGAGCAGCACCGACGCGCCGTCGAGCAGCGCCATGAGCGGCGGCACGACGAGGACGTTGAGCGTCATCGTCACGGCCGTCGCGGCCATGAGGAGGGCGACGAGCTCCGGTCCGCTCCGGGCCGGGTCGATGGCGCCGAGCCCGGCGGCGACCAGCATCGCGGGCGTGGCGGAGCCGGCGACGTTGATGAGGAGCGCCTGCCATCGGTAGCGCTCGACCACCCAGACGGCCAGGTAGCTGAGGGTCGGCAGGGCGAACGCCGCCGCAGGGCCGAGGAAGCCGACGGCGAGCATCGTGGCGACGAAGGCCGCGGAGATGTGCAGCTGCGCCGTGTACCGCGCGGCGATGAGCTCGGCGACGATCGCGCACGCGGCCAGGGTGCCCCAGAGCGGCGTCGCGATCTCGCCGATGTCCGTGAAGGACAGCGCGAGGACGCCGATGCCGACGACGGCGGCTGCGAGAGCCGTCGCCAGGCCAGGACGGGACTGCGCGTCGCGCATGCGCCAAAACGTAGCGCCCACGGGGGCGGCCGCCTAGCGGCGCGCGAGCAGGGCAGACGGGGGTTCTAACGACCGCTGATGAACATGCGAGGGAACTCCTTCCGTGGAGCGTGGTGACCGGGAGGGAAATGGGGGCGTCGCCGATGCGGCGACACGACGACTAGCGACCGCTGATGAACATGCGGACTCCCTGCGTTTTGGGGGGCTTGACCTGCGGAGGACCGCACGTCCAGCTGGACGTTCGGCTGACAGGACGCTGATGAAGACTTGATTGCGTGTCAAGGAAATGCACAATATGAAACGAAAATCCCGTGCAAGTTGTGCGGAGCCTGCGCATCTAGCGGTAGGCTTTGATGCGGTTGACCGTCCTTGCGTACGCTCAAGACCTCAGAAGCGGCTGCTGTTCTCAACGTCAGCCCGAATACGCTCCGCGCGTGGGAGCGCCGTTTCGGCTACCCCAAGCCACAGCGTACGGCCGGCAAGCACCGCCTCTACACGCACGGGGAGGTCGCCGCGCTGCGCGACGCGCTGCAGGAGGGTCTGTCGATCTCCTCGGCCATCTCCCGCGCACGCGAGTCACTGAGCGCGGACACCGCCATCCTCGTCGGCGCCCTGCAGTCCTTCGAGCTCGATCGCGCTGACGTCGCCATGGAGGCGGCCCTCGCCCTGCGCTCCGTCGAGCGCTCGGTCGAGGAGGTCCTGCTCCCCTCGGTCACCGAGATCGGGTCGCGTCACGGCTTCGACAGCGCCCCGTGGGCCTTCGCCGCGCGCTGGGCCGCGGACTGGCTGCAGCGGGCGCAGCGCCTGGCCCCGCCGCCGATGCGCCCGGCCGCCGTGCTCATCGGCGACGCGACGCGCGACGATCTCGACACCGATGCGCTCGCTCTCAAGGCGCTTCAGCTCTTCTCGGTGCGCTCCGGCGCGCGCGTGCTCGTCCTGCCCGTCAGCGGCGTGGCGGGCCTCGTCGACGTCCTGCGCGCCTTCGAGCCGCAGATCGTCGTCGTCGCCGGCTCGGCCGCGGCCGACGACCACGTGGCCCGCTGGGCGTACCGCGTGCGCTCCGCGACCGGTGCGCTGCAGATGACGCTCTACCGCCGCGGTGGCGCGATCGACCGGCCTGCCCGCACCGCCGGCCGTCGTCTGGCCGACGCGCCGGGCGAGGCCCACCGCCAGGTCCTCGACATGCTCGACGGCCGCTCGCGGCAGCTTCCCGGCGCCGCCACGTCCCCGTCCGAGCCCGCCGTGCTGGCGCACCGCCGGAGGGCCAACGCATGAGCGCGCGCCCGCAGCTCGTCGCGCTCCCCGGGTATCGCGACCGCCAGCCCGACGTCCACTTCTGCGGCCACTGCGGTCACGCGGCCGTGGTCGAGATCGCCCAGCCGGCCTCGCGGGTGTGCTCGCGCTGCGAGCTGGGGCTGCTCATCGGCGCGCCGCCCGACCTGGCGCCCGCCCCGAGCGACCCGTTCCTGCTCGTCGACTCGACGTTGTCGGTGTGCGGCATCTCCGGGCTCGCCGAGGACCTGCTCGGCGTCGTCGAGACCGAGGCGGTCAACCGCCACATCACCGAGTTCCTCGTGCCCGCCGACGCCGAGGTGTCCGGGCCCGGCGACCTCGTGAACCTCCTCGTCCACGCCGCGCGCGGCGCCGGCGAGGTCCATGACGTCGTGCTGCGTCCCAGCGACGAGTTCGGCATCCGCTACTGGGCCCGCATCGGCCCGTGCGGCCCCCCGCGCGCCGCGCTGCTCGTCCTCGGCGACGGCCGCATCCGCTAGCCCGCTCGCGCGTCGCCGGCCTCCTGCCGGCGGAAGAAGGTCCGCAGGTCGCCGTCGAGGTCGACGGTGGCGAACTCGCGCGTGGTGGCGACACGGGCCCAGTCCCGCCGATGCGATCCCCCGCCGGCATCGGCGCGCCGTCGGCGGACGGGCGCGGGCTCCTTCCCTTGCAACGTCGCTGTCACGGTGCAGCCTTCCTTGCCGGCATTGCACGAAGCGCGCCCAGCGTCGATACATCGTGCATGGGTGTCATGCGCACGAACGCGGCCGCGGCCATGCTCGGGGTGAGCCCGAGCACGCTGCGCTCGTGGGAGCGGCGCTTCGGCTACCCCGAGCCGCGACGCAGCTCGGGCGGGCACCGGCAGTTCGAGCTCGGCGAGATCGAGGCGCTGCGGGCCGCCTTCCAGGAGACGCAGAACGTCTCGTCGGCCATCGCGCTGGCGCGCGACCGGGGCGCCGGCCCCGCGACGCCGGCCCGGCTGCGCGGCGCGCTCTCGCGATTCGACGAGGGCGAGGCCGACCGCGTGCTCGAGGAGAGCCTCGCCGTGCGCTCGGTCGAGCGGACGGTCGAGGAGGTCCTCCTGCCCGGCGTCGGCTCGCTCGATCGCGGGTCGGCCGAGCAGGCCTTCGCGTGGCGCTGGGCCACCGGCTGGCTGGCCGCCGCCAAGCGCGTCGCGCCGCCGGCCTCGCGCGACGAGGCCGTCGTCATCTTCGACTCGAGCGCCCCCGGCGACGCCGACGCGCTGCACGCGCAGGCACTCGAGCTCGCGCTGCGCCGCCGCGGCGTGCGCACGCTCACGCTGGCCGCGACGCTCGAGACAGGCCGGCTCGCGCGGGCGCTGCACGCCGTGGAGCCGCGCGCCGTCGTCCTCACCGGCTGCCACGCCTCGCTCGACGCGCTCGCCCGTCTCGTCTACGCCGCGCGGCGCGATCGCGGTGACGGGGTGTCCGTCTTCGACTTCCGCGGCGCCCTGCCCGAGACCGGGGCGAGCACGGTGGAGCGGCTCGGCAGCCGCCCGCTCGCCGCCGCCGAGCGCATCCTCGCGGTCGTCGAGGGCCGCGCCGGCGTGCCCGCGCGCACCCTGCGCGCCGTCAACGGCTGACCCGGCCGGCCGCGCCCGCGCGGCGTCCGTGGGCGAGGCGTCCGCCCGCCCCGGCATGATCGCGCTCGACGATGACGCTCGTGCCCGGCGATCCGCTGGCTCACCGTGCGCTCGACTCGCTCCTGCGGGCCGAGGCGAGCGTGCGCCGGCGCCTGTCCGCTGATCTCGAGCGCGAGGGCCTCAGCGCGTCGGGGTTCTCGGTGCTCGTCGTGCTCGCGACCGCGGGCGGCCGGCTCGAGCTGCGCGCCCTTCGCCATCGGCTGCGCACGTCGAAGGCGAACGCGACGGAGGTCGTGGGGACGCTCGAGGACCGCGGGCTCGTCGTGCGCACCCGCCTGCCGGAGGACCGGCGCGCCGCGACCGTGGCGCTCACCGCGACGGGCGAGGAGATCGTCGGCCGGCTGTTCCCGGAGCACACGGCCCGCGTCGAGCGGGCGTTCGCGGTCCTCGACGAGACCGAGAAGCGCTCGCTCGCCGAGCTCTGCCGCAAGCTCGCGGCGTGACGGAGGCCGCCGCGAAGGCCGCGCTGCGCCGGACGCTGCGCGATCGGCGCGCGGCCCGCGACGCGGCCGCGCGGGCCGAGGCCGGCGAGGCGCTCGCGCGCCACGCCGGCGCGCTCGACGCCGCGACCGTCGCCGCCTTCGTCGCCGTCCGCGACGAGCCACCGACCCTGCCGCTCCTCGCCGCCCTGCGCGGCGCCGGGCGGCGCGTCCTGCTGCCGCTGTTGCGCGAGGACGACGACCTCGAGTGGGGCGAGTTCGACCGCGAGGAGGCCCTGCGGCCCGCGCGCCTGCGCATCCTCGAGCCGGTGGGCGCATCGCTCGGACTCGACGCCGTCCGCGATGCCGGCATCGTCCTCGCGCCGGCGCTGGCGGTCGACAACCAGGGCCGCCGGCTCGGCCAGGGCGGCGGCTCCTACGACCGCGCGCTGGCGCGCGTCGAGGCGCCCGTGATCGCCGTCGTCTTCGACGACGAGGTCCTCGACGAGCCGATCCCCGTCGAGCCGCACGACCGGCGCGTCGCCGGGGTGCTGACGCCGGGCGGCGGCCTGCGTCACCTTGGGCCGAGTCAGCGGTACACGCTGTAGCGGACGTGGCCGGAGCGCACCCACGCCGCCACACCGCGGCCGGCGGCGCCGGCGAGCACGGGCGGGGCGCTGCTCGCGATGTCGCCGCCGCCCAGGGTGCGGACCGCGCCGAGGATGGCGCCCGGCGCGATCCGGCGCACCTGCACCGCGCGGCGCCCGGGCCGCGCGTCGGCCCAGCCCGCGAACGCGCTGCCCGTCCCGTCCGCGGCGATCGCCGGCGAGATCGCGCGCACGCCGTCCGGGCTCAGCAGCACCGGCGGGCCGCCCGCCGGCCGGCCGTCGGCGCCGAGGCGGGCCATCTGGACGCGCCCCGACGAGCTGCCGTACGCGCGCTCGGTGCGGGAGCTCACGTAGGCCACGAGGACCTCCCCCGCCGAGGTCGCGGCGAGCCGCGGCCCGGTCGCGTGGGCGGTCTCGCCGACGATCGGGAATCCCGCGCCGAACCCGGCCTCCCCGGGCGGGCGCACGGCGCCGATTAGCGCGTTGCCGTGGCCGGCGCTGGCCGTCCACACGGCGACGACGGCGCCCGCGGCGGTGAGCGCGAGCTGCGGATCGCGGGCGTAGCCGAGATCCGCGAGCGCCACCGTCGGGCCGAAGGCGCCGCCGGCCGGCGCCTGGGCGGTCAGCATGCGCCCGCGATCGGCCCAGGCGACGACCGTCGTGCCGTCGCGGTCGACCACGACGGCCGGGGCCACGCCGTTGCCGGGGCTGGGCAGCGCCACCGGGCTGCCGAAGCTCGTGCCCGTGACGAGCGCGCTCTCCGAGGTCGAGCGGCGCGCCCACACCCCGCGCAGGCTGCCGTCGGCGCCGGCGACGAGGCGCGGGTCGTAGGCGGACTGGGTCCCGTCGCCGGTCAGCTCGAACGGGCCGCTCGTCGAGCCGCCGGTGGAGACCGTCGCGCCGCGGATCCGCTGCGCGCGGTTCAGCAGGCGCCGCCACATCACGGCGAGCACGCCGTCGGCGCCGAAGCCCACCGTGACCGAGTCCATGTTCCTCGCCACGCTGTCGAGCACGTTGGCGTCGCCGCGCAGGCCGGCGCGCAGCGTGCCCTGGCGCACCTCGGCGCGGTTGTCCGATCCGAGCCGGCGCATCCACCCCATGGCGAGCCGTCCGCGGGCGTCGGCGGCGACCGACGGCTCGAACGCGACGCCGCGGCTGGTGGCCGCGCGCGAGGGCGTCCACGACGCGGCGCTCGCCGACGCCGGCAGGACAGCGCCCGCGAGGGCGGTGGTGGCGAGGAGCAGGGCGGGGGAGCAGCGCATTCCCCTCGAACGCGCCGGCCGTGCCGAGGGTTGCGACGACGCACCTACAATCCTTCGACCGATGGCGAACCGCCCAGTCGACCCGAAGCAGTCCTTCCCCGACCTCGAGCAGCAGGTGCTGGAGCGCTGGCGCGAGCGCGACGTGTTCCACGAGTCGATGCGCCGCCGTCAGGGCGCCGAGCCGTGGGTCTTCTACGAGGGCCCGCCGACGGCGAACGGCCGGCCCGGCTCGCACCACGTCCTCTCCCGCGTCTTCAAGGACATCTATCCGCGCTTCAAGACCATGCGCGGCTACTACGTCGAGCGCAAGGGCGGCTGGGACTGCCACGGCCTGCCGGTCGAGATCGCCGTCGAGCAGCAGCTCGGCATCAAGACGAAGGCCGAGATCGAGGCCTACGGGATCGCGGAGTTCAACCAGCGCTGCCGCGACTCGGTCTTCGAGTACCTGGAGGATTGGGAGGCGCTCACCGAGCGGATCGGCTTCTGGGTCGACCTCGACACCGCCTACCGCACGCTCGACGCCGAGTACATCGAGTCGGTGTGGTGGGCGCTGCGCCAGATCTCCGACAAGGGCCTGCTCTACGAGGGCCACAAGGTCGTCCCCTACTGCCCGCGCTGCGGCACGGCGCTGAGCTCGCACGAGCTCGCGCTCGGCTACCGCGACGTGGTGGATCCGAGCATCTACGTCCGCCTCCCGGTCGCCGAGGACGGCGGGCCGCTGCAGGCGGGCGACGAGCTGCTCGTGTGGACCACGACGCCGTGGACGCTCGTGTCCAACGCGGCGGTGGCGGTCGATCCCGAGCTGACGTACGTACGCGTGAAGACCGGGCCGCTCGAGGCGCCGATGGTGCTGGCCGAGGCGCTGCTCGAGCGCGTCCTGGGCGACCCCGACGAGGTCAAGGTCCTCGAGCGCTTCCCGGGCGCGGCGCTCGACGGCGTGCGCTACGAGCCGCCGTTCCCCTACCTGCCCGGCGACGTCTACGGCGAGCGCGGCCACACGGTCCTGCTCGGCGACTTCGTG
>JAXDHC010000620.1:0-4571 GCA_034664705.1 Solirubrobacteraceae bacterium | reverse complement strand
CGGTCGCCCCCGCGCACGAGGGCCTCGTCGGCGAGCACGAGCGCGACGGCGCCGCGTGGAAGGCCGAGTGGGCGTTCGTGCCGTCGGCCTGCGTCGCCGCGGGCGCCGCGCTCGCGGCCGGCGCCCGCCTGCTGGACGGCCTGCGCGTCAACACGCAGCGCATGCGCGAGAACGTGGAGGCGCAGCGCGGCTACGTCCTCGCCGAGCCCGTCATGGTCGGCCTCGCCGCGCGCGTCGGCAAGCCGCGCGCGCACGAGCTCGTCCACGGCGCCGCGCTGCGCGGCACCCGGGAGGGTCTGACGCTGCGCGAGGCGCTGCTCGCCGACGCGGACGTGACGGCCCACGTCGGCGCCGCCGAGATCGACGCGCTGCTGCGCCCCGAGCAGGCGCTCGGCGCCGTCGACGTGCTGATCGACCGTGTCCTGGAGGGCGGCGCCGGCGCGGCCCTCCCGTCCCCCGACCCGTCCCTGCAGCCATGACGCGACCCGAGGGCCTGGTGCTCCCCGATCATCCCGAGCCCCCGGAGGGCTACCTCGGCGCCGACGCGCGCGTGCGCCGTGGCCCGGCCGCGGAGCTCATCGAGGCGGGCTACGAGCTGGAGCTTGCCGACATGTGGCTCCTGCACCGCGGCCTCGGCCTCGCCGACATGGCGCACGTGCTCGCGCTGAGCGAGCAAGGCGAGATCCCCGCCGGCGAGGCGGCCGCCCTTCTCACGTCGCTGCTGGAGCTCCACGAGCTTCCGCCGAACCGCCTCGAGGTCGACAGCCGCTACGGCGACCTCTACAACGTGCGCGAGCGCTGGCTCGAGCAGCGCGTCGGCACCGCCGCGGGCTGGCTGTCGGCCGGCCGGCCGCGGCGCGAGGCGGGGCGCATCGCCTTCCGCATCGCGCTGCGCGGCCGCGTGCTCGAGCTCGCGGCGGCGTCGAGCCGCTTCGGCGCGGCGCTCGTCGATCTCGCCACGCGCGAGCGCGACACCGTCATGCCGGACTACACGTACCTGCAGGCGGCGCAGCCGACGACGGTCGGCCACTGGGTGCTCTCCTTCGCCTACACCGTCCTGCGCGACCTGGACCGCCTGCGGGGCGACCTCGCGTGGGTCGACCGTAGCCCGGCCGGCGCCGGCGGGGTCAACGGCTCGCGCTTCCCGCTGGACCGCACGCGGCTCGCCGGGCTGCTCGGGTTCCCGGCGCAGATCCAGCACACCCGCGACGCCATGTGGCAGGTCGACGGCTTCGCCGAGCTGGGCTCGCACGCCGCGATCGCGGCGGTCGGCGCGAGCCGCTTCGCCGAGGATCTCGAGCTCTACGGCACGAGCGAGTTCGGCCTGCTGAGGATCGGCGACGAGCTCTGCCGGGCGAGCGCCCTCATGCCGCAGAAGCGCAACCCGTACGCGCTCGTCGTGCTGCGCGGCGGAGCCGGGACGCTCATCGGCCGGTCCACCGGCCTGCTCGCGACACAGCGCACGTCGTCGGGGCGCACCGACAACCTCATGTACGCCTACGGCGAGCTGGCCGGCGCCGTCGACCTCGCCGCGCGCCTCCTGCGCCTCGCGGCCGCGACGGCGGAGAGCGTCACCGTCGACCACGACGCGATGCTGCGCGCGACGACCGAGGGCTTCACGCAGGCCGCCGACCTCGCGGAGGCGATCACGCGCGCGACCGACCTCGACTACCGCTCGGCCTACCGCGTCGTCGGCCGCGCGGTCGCCGACGCGATCGACGCCGGCCGCGGCCCGGAGGGGCTGGACGTGGCGGTCCTCGACGCCGCGGCGCGCGCCGTGCTCGGGCGCCCGCTGCAGGTCGCGCCGGCGCTGGTCGCGGACGCGCTGGATCCCGTCGCCGCGCTCGCGACCCGTGTCGTCGCGGGGGGCGCGGCGCCGGCGCCGATGGACGCCATGCTCGCCGAGTGCGGAGAGGCGCTTGCCGCGGCCGACCGCTGGGTCGACGAGAGCGCCGAGCGGATCGGCACGGCCGAGGACGCGCTCGTCGCCCTCGCCGGCTCGCGCGCCGGCCCACGCTGACGACCCGCGCGACCGCATGACGTGGCGCGCCGCACCCCTTAGCGGGCGCTCGATGCGGCCTAGCCCCAACCGGCAGCCAACCGGATTGGGGAGCGCCATGCAGGCAGTCGTCTACAACGGCCCACGGGACGTGAGCGTCAAGAACGTCGACGATGCGGTCATCGAGAGCCCGACCGACGTCCTCGTGCGCATCACGGCGACGAACATCTGCGGCTCGGACCTGCACATGTACGAGGGCCGGACGGACTTCGAGACGGGGCGGACCTTCGGCCACGAGAACCTCGGCCAGGTCGCCGAGGTCGGCGACGCCGTGGAGAAGGTGAAGGTCGGCGACTGGGTGTGCCTGCCGTTCAACATCGCCTGCGGGCACTGCGTCAACTGCGAGCGCGGCCTCACGAACTACTGCCTCGTCGCGCAGCCGATGGAGAACATGGCGGGCGCCGCGTACGGGTTCGCCGACATGGGCCCCTACCAGGGCGGCCAGGCCGAGTACCTCCGCGTCCCGTGGGGCGACTTCAACTGCCTGCGCCTGCCGGAGGACGCGGAGGACAAGCAGGACGACTACGTGATGGTCGCCGACATCTTCCCGACCGGCTGGCACGCGACCGAGATGGCCGGCGTGCAGGCGGGCGAGACCGTGGTCGTCTACGGCGGCGGCCCCGTCGGCCTCATGGCCGCCTACTCCGCGACGCTGAAGGGCGCCTGCAAGGTCATGGTCGTCGACCGTCACCCCGACCGGCTCGAGCTGGCCGAGTCGATCGGCGCGGTCGCCATCGACGACTCGAAGGCCTCGCCGGTCGACCAGGTGCTCGAGCACACCAACGGCCTGGGCGCGCACCGCGGCTGCGAGTGCGTCGGCTACCAGGCCCACGACCCACAGGGCCACGAGCACCCGAACATGACGCTCAACAACCTCGTCGAGTCGGTGCGGTTCACGGGCGGGATCGGCGTTGTCGGCGTCTTCGTGCCCCAGGACCCGGGGGGCCCGGACGACCTCGAGAAGGAGGGCAAGGTCGTCTTCGACTTCGGCATGTTCTGGTTCAAGGGCCAGAGGATGGGCACCGGGCAGTGCCCGGTGAAGCGCTACAACCGCCACCTGCGCAACATGATCCACGCCGGGAAGGCCCACCCGTCGTTCATCGTGTCCCACCGGGTCGGCCTGGACGCGGCGCCCGATGCCTACGAGCACTTCGACCGCCGCGACGACGGCTGGACGAAGGTCGTCCTGAAGCCGGGACAGAACGGCGGCGGCGCCGGCCGCTGAGGCGCGCCCGGCGCGTCAGCGCCCGTACGAGCGCGCCGTCGACGCGATCTTCGACGGGTCGAGCGCCGCCATGTCCGCCTCGACGTCGGGGGGCAGCAGGCGGCGCTCGCGCAGCACGCGCGGCAGGCCGCGGACCGCGTCGGCGACGCCGAGCGCCGTCGCGCGGTTCGCCGGCGACGAGCGGATGACGTGCAGCGACATCCGCAACGCGGGCCGCAGCGGGCGCCGGCCCCACGAGAACCACAGCGTGTTGCGCAGGCCCAGTCGCCGCACGAGCGGCGACGGGGCGGCATGGTCGGGCACGTGGCGCGCGCGCACGGCGGGGACGTAGCGCAGCTCCCATCCCGCGGCGAGGAGGTCGGCGGCGAGGTGCTCCTCGGGGCCGCCGATCGACACGCGCCGGTCGAAGCCGCCGACGGTCTCGAACGCCGAGCGCCGGACGATCGAGACGCCCTCCATGAACGAGAGGATGCGGTGGCCCGGCAGGCCCGGGCGCCGCTCGGGCACCGGCGTGCCGACCATGTCGGCGTGCAGCGGGTCGGGCCGGCCGTCATCGCCGACGAGCACGCCGGCGTTGACGAGCGCGACCTCCGGATGCGCGTCCAGGACGTCGGCGGCCATCCGGAGCGCGCCCGGCTCGTACCAGCTGTCGTCCTCGGCGAACGCCACGTAGGGGGCGTCGACCGCCGCCACGCCCGCGTTGCGGCCCGCCGCGCCGCGATTGTCGGGGAGCATGACGACGCGGACGCCCGGGAACCGCCGGCGCACGAGGCCCGCGGTCCCGTCGGTGGAGGCGTTGTCGACGACGACGATCGGCGGCGCCTCGGGCAGCGCGGAGAGGCGTTCCAGCGCGCGGGCGATGCGGCGCCGGCCGTCCAGCACGATCATCACGACGGCCACCCGCGGGTCGGGCGCGATCGGCGCCGGGGCGCGCCCGGCGGTCGCGGCGGGGGACGGAGCGGTCGACACGCGAGCGCGCTACCCGATGTACCGGTATGGACACCGCCCGGTCGCAGACGGCTGACACCGTGAACGCGCACGGCGCGGCCCGCCCGCCCGGCGGACTGATAGAAGAGCCCGCGAGCGCCGCCCATGGCCACCGCCCCGAGAACGACCACCAGCCCATGATCCTCACCCCGAGACCAGCGACCTGCCCGTGAGCTCCTTCGTCGAGCTCCTCACCCGTCAGCTGCGCGCCGATCTGGCCGCGCTGCCCCAGCGCCGCCGGCGGTGGTCGGCCGCCGAGCGCGTGGCGCGCTGCGCGAACATCGCCGACCTGCGCGAGCT
>JAXDHC010000619.1:0-3485 GCA_034664705.1 Solirubrobacteraceae bacterium | reverse complement strand
GCGCCGTCGTCGACCTCGACGACCACCATGTAGGTGCCGACGTGGCGGATCGGCTCCTCGAGGTGGATGTGGCGGCGGTCGACCTCGATGCCGCGGGCCTCGCGGATCGCGTCGGCGATGTCCTGGGTGGTCACCGAGCCGAAGAGGCGGCCGTCGTCGCCGGCCTGCTGGCTGATGGTCAGCACGGTGCGGTTCAGGAGGTCGGCGGACTCGGCGGAGCGGCTGGCGGCCTGCTCGCGGGAGCGCTCCTCGGCCTCGTTGCGGCGCTGGGCGGCCTGGACGGCGCCCTTCGTCGCCGGCTGGGCGAGCTTGCGCGGGATGAGGTAGTTGCGCAGGTAGCCCTTGGAGACGTCGATGACGGTCCCCTTCTCGCCGATGCCCTCGATGTCCTGGAGCAGGATCGCCTCGGGCACCTAGCGCTCCCGATCCCTGTCGCGATCCCGGCCACGGCCCTCGCGACCCTCGCGCTCGGGCGTGTCGCTCACGTACGGAAGGAGCGCGAGCTCACGGGCGCGCTTGACCGCCGTGGCGACCTGGCTCTGGTGCCGCCGGCAGGCGCCGGTGATGCGCCGCGACCGGATCTTCCCGCGCTCGGAGATGAACCGGCGGAGGGTCGCGATGTCCTTGTAGTCGACCTGTTCGATCTTGTCCTTGCAGAACAGGCAGGGCTTGCGCCGGCCGCTGCCGGGGCCGCCCTTCTTGTCGCGCCGTCGCGCGGGCTTGCGTGTGCGCTGCTTCGCCACGTCAGGAAATCCTCTGATCCACTGTCAACACGGAGCGCGCGCCGGGCGGCGCGCGAACACCCATTGTGGCAGCTTGGACGCGGCTGGGTTGTCCAGCGGTCCGGCGGGCGTGATATCGGGAGGCCGCACCGCCTCCGGCGGGCGGCGCGGAGTGGCATCCGGCGGGCCGGCCCAGTTCGCCCCGCCGCCGTGCGGTCCCCGGGCGCGGCGCCGCACACGCCGTCACCCGGCGACGCGACCGGCCTGCGGATCGCCCCACGACGATCCGCGCCCCCGGGCGAGGCCGGGGGCGCGAAGGCGGTCGGGCGCGGTACGACGCGGGGCGCCTAGAACGGGATGTCGTCGTCGGCCGGGGCGCTGCTGCGCCCGGCCGGGGCGGCGGCGAAGTCGTTCGTGTCGACGGGGATGTCCGAGCGGGCGGTGAAGCCGTTGCCCTGGCCCTGCCCGCCCTCGTCGCGCGGGCTGGAGAGGAACTGCACCGTGTCGGCGATGATGTCGACGGCCTGGCGCTTCTGGCCCTCGGGCGTGTCCCACTCGCGCCACTCGAGGCGCCCGTCGATGGCGACGGGGCGGCCCTTGGCGAGGTAACGGGCGCAGTTCTCACCCTGCGCGCCCCAGACCGTGACGTCGAAATAGTTGGGCTTGTCCACCCACTCGTTGGTGGAGTTGTCCTTGCGGCGCGTGTTGCACGCGACCCGCAGCTTGCAGATCGACGTCCCGCTGGGCAGCGAGCGCAGCTCGGGATCCGAGGTGAGGTTGCCGGTGATGATCACCCGGTTGATGTTCGACGCGGCCATGCGCGGCGGCTCCTTTCGGGGGCGAAGACGTGCTTCGAAGATCGGTGCGGCCGAGTGTAGACCTGCCCCCGGCCGCCTCCTCCGGGAAGCCCGGAATCTCCGCTGTTTTGATGCAGAGGTCGCGGCGACGACGGCGCCTCTGACGCAGCGGCGATGCAATTGCTTGTGTGCGCCGTCGTCGGGCGAGGACGGCGCTCTGACGCGGTGCCGGCGCGGGTCGCTCGTGCGCGCCGTCCTCGCGCGCGCCGGTCACTGACGCCGTGGGCGCAGGGACGACGGCGCCTCTGACGCAGCGGCGATGCAATTGCTGGTGTGCGCCGTCCGCGCGCGCGCCGCTCACTGACGCGGTGGGCGCAGGGACGACGGCGCGGCTGACGCGTGCGGCGTGCGGCTAGGCCGGCTGGGGCGCCTCGGCGGCCTCGGCCGTCGGGCGCTCAGGACGCGGCGGGGGCGGGGTGCCGGGATCGAGCTTGATGATCCGGAAGCGCAGGACGCCGTCGGTGATCCGCAGCGTCCGCTGCAGGGTCGCGAGCAGCTCGGCGGACCCGTGGAACTGGAACAGCTCGTACTGGGCGTCCGTCTTCTTGCGGATCTCGAAGGCGGTCGGGCGCACGCCCCAGTCGTGCTTGCCCACGATGGTCCCTCCGTTGGAGATCATCGTCTCCACGTCGGAGAGGATCTTCGCGCGCTGCTCGTCGGCCGCGGCCGTGTCGAGCAGGAGCATGAGGTCGTAGGTCGGTTCAGGGGCAGCCATGATCATTCTTTCCCAGGTCTCGGGCGGCGGCGCACGATAGCAGGGGGGCGAGCTCGCCTCCCCGCGCGCCTATCCCGCGCGTGACCCCCGATTCCGTGCTGCGCCGGGTCCGCTGGGCCAACGTCGCGCGCCTGCTCGTGCTGCCCGGCGTGGTGGCCCTCGTCGTGCTGTGGCCGCGGCTGTCGGCGCCCCCGCCGAGCGCGCCGGCGGCGGAGCCGGCGCCCGTTGCCGGCGAGCGCCCGGTCGAGCCCGCCGAGCCGCAGCCGCGTGCGCCGGCGACAGCGCGGCCGGCGACGCCCGCGCCCCGCGCCACGTCGCCACGCCGCGCCACGCCTCGCCGGGCCAAGGCGCCGGGCCGCGCCAAGGCGCCACGCCGCGCCACGCCGCCTCGCCGGGCCACGCCGCCACGCCGGCCCCGGCGACGCGCGTCGCCCCGATCGTCCGCGCCGCCACGGGCGCCGGCGCGCGTCCGGCCGCGTCCGCGCGCCCGCGTCCCTGCGCCTCCACCTGCGCCCGTCCCGGCCCGCCCCTTCGCGCCGGCGCGTCCGGCGCCGCCGCCGCCCAGCCCGCTCGCCACCGAGTTCGGCGAGCCCTAGGCGGATGCGACCGCTACCGCGCCCCGGCCTTCTTGCGGATGTCGGCGAGCTGCTCGTCGATCCAGTCGCCCGGGTCGCGCGCGGTGATGACCTCCTGGAGGCCTGCCAGCCGGCGCGCACGCTCGGAGCCGCGCATCGTCAGCGCGGCGTGGATCGAGTCCGCGGTCTCCTGGATGTCGAACGGGTTGACCGACAGCGCGTACTCGCCGAGCTCCTCGTGGGCGCCCGTGTTCTCCGACAGGATCGAGACGCCGTCGCGCTCGTTCACCATCGGGCCCTCCTTGGCGACGAGGTTCATCCCGTCGAACATCGCGTTGACGAGGAGCACGTCGTAGTGCTTGTAGGCGGCCACGGCCTCCTCGAGGTCGTCGCGGAGCTTGAGGTTGATCGGCATCCAGTCCGGCGTGCCGTGGCGGTGGTTCACGACCGCGACGAGCGCCTCGATGCGCTCGAGGTACTCCGCGTACTCGGGCACGTCGGTCCGCGACGGCATGAGCTGCGCGATGAACGTCACGTTCTCGCGGAACTCGGGGTGCTGCTCGAGGAAGAGGTCGAACGCGCTGAAGCCGCGCAGGACGTTCTTCGACAGGTCGGC
>JAXDHC010000618.1:0-3106 GCA_034664705.1 Solirubrobacteraceae bacterium | reverse complement strand
CCGGCGCGGTGGGACGCGCTCGTCGCGGACCCCGCGCTCATCCCGGGCGCGGTGGAGGAGGTCCTGCGCTACGACGCGTCCGTGCAGGTCTGGCGGCGGATGACGACGCGCGCGGTCACGCTCGGCGGCGTCGACCTGCCCGAGGGCGCGAAGCTGTTCCTGTGGCTCGCGGCCGCCGGACGCGACGGCGCGGTGTTCTCCGACCCCGACGTCTTCGACATCCACCGCGAGAACGCCAGGCGCCATCTCGCCTTCGGCAAGGGCATCCACTTCTGCATCGGGGCGGCGCTCGGCAAGCTCGAGGCGCAGATCGCGCTCGAGGCGCTCACGTCGCGCTTTCCCGGGCTGCGGATGGTGGAGGGCCAGGAGCTGAGCTTCCACCCCAACATCTCCTTCCGCGGGCCCCAGGCGCTCTGGCTGCAGGCCGGCTGACCCGGCCGCCGCGTCAGCCGGCGGCGGCGCCGCGCAGGCCGAGCAGCCGGGCCGCGTTGTCCTTGAGGATCAGCGGCCGCACCTCGGGCTTGATGTCGAGCGTCTCGAAGTCCTGCAGCCAGCGCTCGGGCGTCAGGGCCGGGTAGTCGGTGCCGAAGAGGACCTTCTCCCGCAGGAGGGTGTTGGCGTAGCGCACGAGCTGCGGCGGGAAGTACTTCGGCGACCACCCGGACAGGTCGATGTAGACCTGCGGCTTGTGCACGGCGACCGACAGCGCCTCGTCCTGCCAGGGCACCGACGGGTGCGCCATGACGATCGGCATGTCCGGGAAGTCGGCGGCGACCTCGTCGAGGTGGATCGGGTTGGAGTACTTCAGGAGGATCCCGTTGCCCCCGCGCTGCCCCGAGCCGACCGCGGTCTGACCCGTGTGGAACACCGCGGGGAGCCCGTGCTCGGCGATGACCTCGTAGAGCGGGTAGGCCATCCGGTCGTCGGGGAAGAAGTGCTGCAGGCTGGGGTGGAACTTGAAGCCGGCGACGTCGTGCTCGTCGATGAGGCGGCGGGCCATCGCGACGCCCTCCCGGCCGCGGTGCGGGTCGACGCTCGCGAACGGGATGAGCGCGTCGCGCTCGCCGGCCGCGAGCTCGAGGATCTCCTCGTTGCTCACGACGGCGCCCCAGCGGACGCTGTCGACCATGAACGCCACGCAGGCCATGCGCCGCTCGCGGTAGAAGGCCGCCAGCTCCGGGACGGTCATGAGCCGGTCGCTGCCGAACACCTCGGCGACCGCCTTCTCGGGCGAGTCGTCGGGGAAGCTGGCGCCGCTGATCGAGGCCTGGACGTGCGTGTGCACGTCGATGGCGACGAGGGCGTCGAGGTCGATGGTGGGGGTGGCGCTCATGCCGCTGCGGAGCCTAGTCCCGGCGGGCCCGCCGAGGCCCGCCGCGCGCGTCAGCCGAGCAGGTCCAGCGCGGCGCCGACGATGGTCTCGGTGTCGATGCCGACGTGGCGGTACAGGTCGTCCACGTCGCCGGACTGGCCGAAGTCGCTCACCCCGAGCGACGCGATCGGCACGCGGCGCACCGCGGACAGGAAGCTCAGCGTGTGCGGGTGGCCGTCGAGCACGGCCACGATCGGCGCGGCGCGGTCGGCGGGCAGCAGCTCGTCGAGGATCGCGTCGTCGCCCTCGCCCAGGCCCTGGCGCGCCTGAAGCGCGCGGAAGACGAGGTCGGCGGAGGTCAGGCAGACGACGTCGGCCGCGATGCCGCCGGCCTCGAGCTCGTCGGCGCCGGCGAGGACCTCCGGGAGGATCGCGCCCATCCCCACGAGCGTGACGGCAGGGGCGCCGCCGGCGGTGCGCAGGCGGTACCCGCCGGCGAGGGCCTGGCGGCGGCGCTCCTCGCGCTCCGCGCCGTCCTCGGGCACGGCCGCGAGCGCCTGGTCGACCGGGCGCGTCGTGAGGCGGAAGTAGGAGGACGTGCCGCCGGGGCGCCCGAGGCGGCCGAGCGCGTGCAGCAGCGCCCACTCGAGGTCCTGGCCGAACGCCGGCTCCCAGGCGATGCAGCGCGGCTGCTCGAGGCCCACGGACGGCGTCGTGATCGACTGGTGCGCGCCGCCCTCCGGCGCGAGCGTCACGCCCGACGGCGTGCCGACGAGGATCGACTGCGCGCCGGAGTACAGCCCGAAGGACCACGGCTCGAGCGCACGGTTCACGAACGGGTCGTACAGCGTGCCGACCGGCAGCAGCGGCTGGCCGTCGCGCGACCACGTCAGCCCGAGCTCGGCCAGCAGGCCCACGAGGTTGCCCTCGGCGATGCCCAGCTCGATGTGCCGGCCGTGCTCCGTCTCGCGCCAGCGCACGAGCGTGTCGCTGTCGTCGGCGAACCAGTCCACGCGCTCGCCGAGATGCCAGATGCCCGCGCGGTTGATCCAGCCCCCGAGGTTCGTCGAGGACGCGACGTCGGGGCTGACCGTGACGACGCGCTCGGCGACGTCCGGCGCGCCGTGGGACAGATCGACGAAGAACCGCCCGAACGCCTGCTGGGTGGACTCCGTGCCGGCGTGGCCGCGGCCGAGGTCGGCCGGGATCGCCGGGATCGCGGCGACCTCGACGGGCGGCCGGCGCAGCCGCTCGGCGGCGCGGCGGCACAGCTCGGCCTCGGGCGTGCCGTCCGGGAACGTCGCCCACGGGCCGGCGGCGTCGGCGCCCAGCTTGTCCGCCAGCTCCTCCCACTGGTCGACGGTCAGCAGCGCGGAGTGGTTGCCGGGATGGCCCTCGGTGGCCAGCTGCCACGCCTTGATCGTGAAGGCGAAGACGACCGACGGGCGGTCGGTGACGGCGTCGGCGGCGGCATACGCGTCGAGCAGGTAGCCGAGGTCGTGGCCGCCGAGGTCGCGGATGGCCGCCGTCAGCTCGTGGTCGTCGAGCCCGTCGATGACGCGCGCGACGTCGCGGCGCGCGCCGCCGTCGCCGGGCAGGCGCTCGCGCAGCTCGGCCGCGGGCGCGCGCAGGAGTCGCTGGTACTCCTCGTTGGTCATCGTGTCGATGCGCCCGCGCAGCGCCTCGCCGCCGTCGTGCGTGAAGATCTCCTCCAGGCGGCGGCCGTACTTGACGGTGAGCACGTGCCACCCGGCCGCCTCGAACATCGCGGCCAGGCGGCCCGCGGCGATGTCG
>JAXDHC010000617.1:0-7245 GCA_034664705.1 Solirubrobacteraceae bacterium | reverse complement strand
CCGAGCGCGCGGCACAGGACACCCTCGGGGGCGGCGCCTCGATGGCGGGCGGCCAGCACTAGCCGGCCCGCAGCGCGTCCATGCCGCGCGTCGAGAGCACGCGGCCGTCGGCCAGGATCGTCAGCGCGTCGTAGCCGCGCAGCGTCGCCGTCCACGCCGGCCCGTCGGCGCCCATCGCGAACGCCGCGGTGGCGTACGCGTCGGCCGTCCCGAGGTCGGGGCCGGCGACGGTCACCGAGAGCACGCCCGCGGGCGCGCGACCCGTCCGCGGGTCGACGATGTGCGCGCCGCGCTCGTACGCGCCCGACGTCGCGACCGCGAGGTCGCGGGCGCCCAGCACGGCGGCGACGCGGTCGCGCTCGAGCGGGTGCTGCACGCCGACGCGCCACGGCCGGCCGGGGGCGCGCTCCCCGACGAGCCGCACGTCGCCGCCCGCGTGCACGCAGGCGTTGCGCGCACCCGCGCGCCTGAGGACCGCGACGGCGGCCTCGACCGCCCATCCCTTCACGATCCCCGACGGGTCGAGGCGCCCGGTGGCGCGGACGTCGAAGCAGCCGCCCGTCGCCGCGCGCAGGCGCTCGCAGCGCGCGAGCACCGCGCGGACGTGCGGGTGCGCGGCGCGGAGCGCCAGCGTGCCGGCGTCGAGACGGCTCACCTCGCTGTCGGCGCGATGGGTGCTGAACGTCTCGTCGACCCAGCGCAGGCGGGCGAACGCGCGCTCGACGACCGACGGCGCGATGCCGCCGTCGCGGACCTCGATGCCCACCGGGATGCCCATCACGTGCTCGACGCGGCGATGCCCGGCCGCCGGCGCACGGTCAGCCACGGTCGCGAGCCTCGTCGATCGCGGCCTGCAACGACTGCCGGTAGCTGCGGCTGGTGTACGTCGCGCCGGTGACGACGTCGATGTCCGCGCTGCCGGCGCGCAGCGCCTCCTCGCGCAGGATCGGCTCGGCGCGGGCGTTGATCGCCTCGGTGCGCGGGCCGTCGCTGCTGAGCTCGACGGTCTCCACGCGCGTGAGCTCGCCGCCGGTGAGCGTCACGCGCAGCGAGATGACCGAGAACGGGGTCGTCGTCGTCGACGTGCCGGTGCGGACCGGGCCCCTGCGCGCCGGGCGCCGCTCGCTCACCCGCCGCACCGGCGCCGTCGCCGCGATCGCCGGGAGCGGTGCGGTGCGGGCGCGGTCGGGGAGCCGGATGTCCGGCGGGCGCCCGCGCACGTTGGCGAGCAGCGCCACGACGGCGACGGTGGCGAGCGCCGCCGGGGCGGCCCGCCGGGCGGCCGCGCGCGGCGTCACAGGCCGAAGGCCTCGCACGTCATCTGCCGCGGCGGCACGCCGGCGCTCCGCAGGCTCGCGCGCGTCGTGTCGATCATGCTGCGCGGGCCGCAGACGTAGACGTCGCGATCGGCGATGTCGGGCACGAGCGCGCGCAGGTGCTCCGCCGAGAGCAGCGTGCCGTCGTCGCGGTCGCCGATCGCGTAGTGCACGTCGGCGCCGCGCCGGCGCGACAGCTCGTCGAGCTCGGCGCGGAACAGGACGTCGTCCTCGCCGGTCGCGCGGTAGACGACGGCGATCTCCCCCGGCCCGCCGGGCATGTCCTCGAGCAGCGCGCGGATCGGCGCGATGCCCACGCCGCTGCCGATGAGTGCCACGCGCGGTCGCCGGCGCGCCGCGCTCGTGAAGGCGCCGTACGGGCCGTCGGCGATCACGCGCGTGCCCGGCCGCAGGTCCGCCAGGCGCGCGGCGTGCCCGGCACGGTGCCTGACCGTGATGCGCAGCCGCCGGCCGTCCGGCGCCGCCGACAGCGAGAGCGGATGCGTCTCCCACCAGTGCCCGGGCGCAAGGAAGCGCCAGTGCGCGAACTGCCCCGATTGAGCGCCGAGGCGCTCCAGGTGCTCGCCGCCGATCTCCAGCGAGACGATCCCGGGCGCCTCGTGGACGACGCGCTGCACCCGCAGGCGGTGGCGCAGCGAGCGCAGGACCGGCAGGACGACGCGAACCGCGACGATCGCCGCCACGACGGCGGCGTAGAGCGCCCACCAGTACGCGCGGGCCACGGGCTGGCGCTGGAACTCGTGCCCGGTCGCGAGCTGGTGGCTGAACGCCAGGGCGATCGCCGCGTACGCGCTGACGTGCACGGCCCGCCACACCCGGTGACCGAGCCGGCGGCGGACGGCGACCACGGAGGTCACGACGACGGCGACGAGGAGCCCGAGGGCGACGGTGGCGAGCAGCACGCCCTCGTACTCGGAGAGCAGGCTGCCCGCCTCGCGCGCGAGCGGGACGCCGTCGGTGAGGGCGTAGCCGGCCGTGATGAGCGCCGTGTGCGCGACGATCAGCGCGAGGCAGGCGGTGCCGTTGCGCCGGTGCCAGGCAGCGACGCGCTCGCCGCCCAGCGCGGTCAGCACCGGGACGCGTGCGAGCAGGAGCAGCTGCACGAGCGCGAGGAACGCGCCGAGCAGCCCGGTGAGGCGGCCGACGCTCGTGAGCAGGCCCGCGACGTCGTGGACCTCGCCGAGGCCGCCCTGGCGCCACCACAGCCCGGCGACCACGGTCGCGTTGGCCGTCACGAGGACGCCGAGGTCCCAGCCCGTGATCCGCCGTCGCGTGACGGGCAGCGTGCTCCCGGCCGTGGTGTCGCCCGCCGTCGCGATGGCGCATGGCATACCGCCTGGAGGCGGTGAAGCCAAGCGGCAGGCGCCTCAGAGCTGGCGGGAGGACCAGAGCAGCGCGGCGAGGACCACCGAGGTCAGGCCGATCACGAGGCCGACGATCCAGCCCGCGACGTCCTGCCCGACGAGGATCGCGCCGAGGGCGACGGCGATCCCGACGATGCCCCCGGTCGCGACCAGCCGCATGAAGCCGCGCTCGACCTTCGTGCGCCGCCGCTCCCGGGCGGGGACCATCCCGCTCGGCCGCTCGCCGGCGCCCCGTTTCGAACGCGCACGAGGCTCGGCCGGCTCAGCCGCGCCGCGGTCGGCACGGGACGGCGGGGGCTCTGGTGGCCGGTCTTCTGAGGAGGGCACGCCCGGACATGTACCCGACGGCGGGGGCGCGATCACTTGATCGGGCGCGCCACCGCCCTACCGGCCATGTCGCATGCGGCCGCAGACCTGGGGCAAGCTCAGCGCCGGGATCCTCGTGATCGGCGGGGTCCTCGTCGGGCTGTGGGTCGCGTTCCGGCCGACGGTCGACCCCGTCGTCGAAACGAAGCCGAAGCCGTCGCCTCCGCTGCTCGCCGACACGCACGCGGTCGTCCGCCTCGCGCGCGCGGGCTCGGCCCGCGCGAACCGCGCCACCATCGCGTGCGACGGCCGGCGCCGGTCGGCGTCCGGCTTCTGGCGCCGTGACCCGCGCGAGGCGTGCGCCGCGCTCGCCACCAGCCGCGGCGCGCTGCTGTCGGGCCCCGGGTGCGCGAAGAGCGCCAGCCGCCGGACCCGCCTGCGCGTGACGGGCGCGTTCGGGCCGCGGCGCTTCGACCACCGCGCCCAGGACCTCGGCTGCCCCGACGTGGACGCGTGGCTCGCCGTCAACGCGCTGGCCGCTCCGATCCTCACGCCGAGCCGCAAGGCGACCGACGCCGGGAGCGGGTAGCCGGCGCCGTGACGCCGGGCGCGGGCCCGCCGCGCCCCGGCGATCCGCTCCGCCGCGTAGCCTGACGCCCGATGAAGCACGCCCTGCGCCCCCTCTTCGACCGCGTCGTCATCAAGGAGCTCGAGCCCGAGCGCTTCCGCCGCTCGGGCCTGCTGGTCCCGGCCGGCAGCAACGAGCCGCCGCCGCAGCACGGGATCGTGCTTGCCGTGGGCCAGGGCCTCGACTGGTGGGAGCACGTCGGCGTGACGATGCCGGTGAAGCCGGGCGACCACGTCGTGTTCCCCGCCGCGGCGGGCGTCTGGATCGAGGTCGACGAGGAGCGGCTGCTCGTCTGCCGGGTGGCGGAGATCCTCGGCGTGCTGGAGGAGAGCCGCAACGCCGCCGACGACGGGATGACGCTGGCCTAGCGTCTCCCGGAAGCTGTCGCCCGCGCGCTCTTCAGTCCGGCGCCGCCGCCGCCGATAAGACGAGTGTCAGACAGCGACGGCACCCCGAGGCTGAGACCTTCTTACGAAACGTCCCCTCCCCACATTCGCCCGATCTTCTGATGGCCGAAGCCCGCCCTGGCGGGCTTTCGCCGTTAACGGCGGGCGACGCTTCGGCCGGGAGCGGCGACGTGTCGACGCCGGGCTGCCGGCCGTCACGGTCCAGGGCCGCCACCGCTACTCCCGCCTGGCCGGCCCGCACGTCGGCGGGCTCATCGAGGCGCTCGCGCGCGCGGCGCCCGCAGCCCTCGTGACGTCGCAGCGCGAGGGCACCGTGCCCACTCGTTGCGCTCCGTCCGGACGTGTACGACCACCTCGCCGGTCGCCTGGGCGTCGTGCTGCTGCGCGCGCTCACGCCGACGGCGCGGTCGTCGGCGGCGACGGCCGCCATCGCCTGGACGGAGACGGTGACGACCGGCTGTCTGCGCCGGGGCGTGACGTCGACTACCGGCTGGCGCCCGCCGGCGCGCAACGCTCGGGACGATCGGCAGCGAGGTCGGCCGCGTCGAATCCGGCGCGCTCGGGCGCGCGCTGCGGCCTCCTCGAGCTCGGCTGGCTCCGGCGCGCCGACCGCGGCCGCGCCGTCCACGTCACCGACCTCGGCCGGCGCAGCCTGCGCGACGAGCTCGGTGTCCGGCTGTAGCGGCTACGCCACCCCCCGGCGGTCGCCGTCCGCGGCGGGCAGCCCGTAGCGCGCCACGATGCGGTCGTAGTTGATCCGCAGCAGCGCGATCACGTCCGCGACGTCGCCCGCGTCCTCGATCCGGCGCGCGGCGGGGCCCGGCTTGCCGGGGAAGACCGGGTGGTGCACGATGCGCCCGGCGTCGAGGAGCTCGGCCCAGACGTCCTTGGGAAACCCGAAGTGGGCGGCGTGGTCGCCGTGCAGGTGCCCGAGCGCCCGGCGCCCGACCGTGAACGCGAACTCGCCACGCGAGCCGGGGCCCGCCTGCACGCCGGGCCACGCCGTGACCTCGGCGGTGATCTGCTCGCTCCCGGTCTGCGTGGTCTGTGACGCGGTCATCGTCGGCGCTCCTCGAACTGGCGGGTGGACGCACCGATCATCCGCGCGGGCGGGTGCCGGTTTCCATCGTCGATTCGGACGAGGCCGACCGGCCGAGGACCGGCCGGCCGCGAGAGCGCCGCGGGCGGGTGGGATCAGCCGCGAGCGCCGACCGCGAGCCAGCGCGTGAGCGCGTGGCGGCCGGCCAGCGTCATCTCGCCGTCGGCGCCGATCCAGTCGCGGACCCGCAGCTCGCGGACGAGGCCCAGCGCATCGCTGGGGCCGGGCCCGTCGCCCTGAGCGGTCAGCGCGCTCGTGCCCGGCTCGAGCGTCCAGCGGCCGGAGTCCAGCGCGGCGAGCGCGAGGCCCTGCTCGCCGGTCGGCAGGTCCAGCGGATGGGGCCCCGCTCCTCGCAGCGCGTCGTCGTCGGCCGGGCGGCTGCGCGCACGACGATCCTCGCCGGTGATGGCGTCGCCGGGGGCGTCGGCATCCGGGACCGGCGGGCCGCCGAAGCTCTCGGCCTGCGCCCGCAGCCACTGCCCGGCCTCGTCGACCCACTGCTTCGCGCGGTCGGGCTCGGCGCCGGTGAGCCGCGCGATCTCGTCCAGGTCGACCTCCGAGACGCGCTCGACCGCGCGCGTGACCTCCTGCGCGATCGCGCGCAGGGCCTGTTCGAAGCTGTTCGGGTTCTCGTCGCGCTCGCTCATGCGTCGATGATCGCACGCGGCGGGGCTCAGGGCGCCGGCCTCTCAGCCGGCTCGCACGCTGTAGACGGGCGGCAGGTGCGCCGCGACGGTGGACCAGCTCGCCCCGGCGTCGGCCGAGCCGAAGACGTCGCCCGACGTCGCGCCGAAGTAGAGCTCGAGGGCGGAGCCCTGCCCGGCGCGGTCGAACGCCTGGCGCAGGACCGTGAGGTAGGCGTCGTGGTCCGGCAGGCCGTCGCCCCGTGCGGTCCAGGTCGCGCCGGCGTCGCGCGTCTCGTACACGCGGACGCGGCCGCCCGGGGTGACGCGGTCCATGTCGGCGTTGAGCGGGATCACGTAGGCGCTGTCGGGGTCGGCGGGGTCGAGGACCATCGGGAAGCCGAAGTCGGACGGCAGCCCCGCGGCGATGTCCGTCCACGTCCGCCCCCCGTCGTCGGAGCGGTAGACGCCGCCGTGGAACTGCAGGAACATCCGCTCGGGCCGGCCCGGCGCCCGCTGGAGATCGTGGACGCACAGGGCCATGGAGCCGTCGCGGGCGTCGTCGGGCAGGTAGCGCGCGACGAGCCCGTCGTTGCCGTGCTGCCATGTCGTGCCGCCGTCCTCGGTCAGCCAGACGCCGACCGCCGAGATGCCGAGGGCGAGGCGGTCCGGGTCCCCCGGCCACGGCACGATCGAGTGCAGGCAGAGCCCACCGCCGCCCGGCTGCCAGTCCGGCCGCGTCGGGTGGTCCCAGAGCGTGCGGTCCAGATCCCACGTCGCGCCGCCGTCGCGGCTGGCGAAGAGCACGCCCGGGTCGCCGCCGGCGTACACGGTCCCGTCGGCCTCGCCGGCGACGATGACCCAGATCCGCTCGAGCGCCGCGTCGCCACCCTCGGGCAGCGCGACGCCGTCGGTCTGCCGCCATTCGCCCGCCGCGTCGTCGGCGGACCAGATCTTCGGTCCGTAGAACGGCGACGTCACCGACGCGAGCAGGCGGCCGCTGCGCGGGTGGCGCATCGCGTACTCGACCGGCTCGCCGGCGAAGGCGCGGGCCGTCAGCGCGAATGCGCCGCCCGGCTCGCCCTCCAGGACGAACAGGCCCTTCTTGGTTCCGACGAGAAGCTCGGTCACGACACCCTCACCCTCCTGAGATCGCCGGCAGGACGTCAACCCGGTCATCGCGCCCGACGGGCGTGTCGTCCGTCCCGCGCTCGCCGTTGACGAACACGTTGATGTGGCGCCGGATGCGCCCGCGCTCGTCGAGGATCCATCCGCTCATCGCGGGCTCGGCGCGCTCGAGCTCCCGCAGCAGCTCGCCGATCGTGGCGCCGTCGACCGCGTGCGTCGAGCGCCCTCCGGCGAGGCCCTTCAGCGGTCCCCGGACGGTCACGCTGGCCATGGCTTCATCCTCCTCATGCTCCTCAGACCGTGCCGCCGCGGCGAACTCATCGGTCGCTGCGCGTGCGGACGCGGCGTCGACC
>JAXDHC010000616.1:0-7071 GCA_034664705.1 Solirubrobacteraceae bacterium | reverse complement strand
GAAATTGGCCAGCCCATCTGGCTCGCCACTGCCGAGACGGCGATCGCGATGATCGCGGCCTTTCGCGACGATCCGGAGGCGACGAGCGCGCAACCGCCCGTGCCGAGCAAGAGGTGCGGCGCAAACTCGAAGACCAGCTTTGGATGCTGCGGGCACAGTTGGCTGACTAGATCGTCGCTCGCCTTGTTTCAACGTGATCTGCCAAGCGGTTCCGCGATCAGGGGCGCTTGGTGACGGCCGCGCGGCGCGCCCAGCCCGAGGGACGGTCGTCGCCGGCTCGGTGAGCGCTGAAAGGCCGGAAAAGGCCGATCGGCCGTTTCGATCGATACGACGACGTTCGCCTTGCCCACCGATGAGAACTGCGTTTTTGCAGGCGTTTCGGGCTGGACGCGGACCGTAACCTCGATCCGGGGGCATCACGACCGTTTCGTGTGCCAGTGACACCGGCTCGAACTACAGTGCACCCGCGACTAGAGAATCCAGCCGCCGTGCGGGATTTCGGCGCCTATGGCGAGACCCGGACTCGAACCGGGGACACCACGATTTTCAGTCGTGTGCTCTACCAACTGAGCTATCTCGCCGTGATGGAGGGTGGAGGGTAGCGGCTGGGCGGCGGGCGATGACGGCTACCTTTCTCGGCTGTGCGCCGCCGCCTGCTGGCCTTCGCCGCTGTGGCCCTCGCCGCTCTCGCGGTGGTCGCGGTCGTGCTCACGCGCGGGGGTGGGGAGGAGAAGCGGGCGGCGCCCCGCGGCGACGCGCGGGCCGAGGCGCTCGCCTATGCGCCGCGGGAGGCGACGGTCATCGTGGGCGTCGACACGGGCACGCCCGCGGCGGGGCTGATCGTGCCGGAGCTCGTGCCGCGGCTGACGAACGGAGCACTCCGTGCCGTCGACGTGCAGCCGCTGCTCGGCAACGAGGCGGTCGTGGCGCTCTTCGACGCGCGGGCGCGGCGGGGGCAGCTCAGCGTGGTCGCCCGTGACGTGGACGCGCTGCGCGCGCTCGCGCGCCGGCTGCGCCCGGACGGCAGCTACCGCGGCGCGTCGCTGTACGCGGGGCCGGAGGGCTCGGCGGTCGCGATCCGCGGCGCCGCGCTCGTCGCGGCGCCCGACCAGGCCACTCTGCGTCGCGCCCTCGACGTTCGCGCCGACCCGCGGGCGCATCTCACCGGGGCCCAGTTCGACGGGCGCCTGGCCGACCTGCCCAGGACGGCGCCGGTGCGCGCGGTCTTCGACGCGTAGGCGATCGTCGCGAGCCGGCTGACGGGCGTCCTGCGCACGCGCTGGGGACGCTCGCTCGGCAACGGCGCCGCGGTGCTCCAGGCCCGGGAAGGCGGGCTGACGGTGCCGTTCCGCCTGCAGACCGATGCGGCGCGCATCGTCGACGCCGACCTGCCAATCGGTCCCGGCGCGCGGGCGCCGCACACGCGCGGCTCGGCCCCGCTCCTCATCGGCGTGCGGGACCTCTCGCGCCTGCTGCGCTTCCTGCGCAGGAGCGACCCCGCGCGCTTCGCCGCCATCGACAGCCTCCAGAACGCCCTGCCGTCGTTCGTCGGCGTCGACGTCGACGGCCTGCTGAACGGCCTCACCGGCGACGCGACGATCTCGAGCCCCGACCTGCTCGACCACCTCCTGATGCGCACCGACCCGCGCGACCCCGGCGCGTTCCGGACGCCGCTGCAGCGCCTGTCGACGATCTCGGGCCTGCTCCAGCGGCTCGGCATCGACAACATCGAGCTCGACGAGGAGCCCGGCGACGCCTACCGGCTGCTCATGGACAAGCGGCTCGTGCTGCGCGCCGGCGTCTTCGGCCGGACGCTCGTCGCCACGAACGAGGCGCGGGCGAACGTGCGCGCCGCCGCGGCCGCGCCGCCGGCGGTCCCGGTGCCCGGCGCGGCCGGCGGGCTGACCGTGCGTATGCAGGCGAGCGCGGCGCGCCGGCTGCTCACGAGCGCCTTCGGCCTGCCCGCCGAGGCGCGCCTCGTGCTCGACCGCGTCGGCGACCTCACCGGGTGGGCATGGGCCGAGCGCGACGGCGTGCGCGGCCGGCTGGACCTCGCGGTGCGCTGACCGCGACGGCGGTCGCGCCGCGGCGCGCGGGCCGGCTCAGCCGCCCCAGGCGCGCAGGTCGGGCAGCGGGTCGATCGGGTGGCTGGCGCTGTTGACCCGCCAGCCGGCGACCCAGATCTCGAAGTGCAGGTGCGGGCCGGTCGCCGAGCCAGTCGAGCCGACGTTGCACAGCCGCTGGCCGGGCGTCACGGCCTGGCCCACGGCGACGGCGATCGAGCCCTCCTGGCAGTGCGCGTAGAACATGTCGCGCCCGTCGGCCGCGCGCTGCACGACGTACCAGCCGGCCGCCGAGGGTTGGTTGTCGACGAAGAGGATGGTGCCCGGCAGCGGGGCGACGACCGGGACGCCCTCCGCGGCCGCGACGTCCTGGCCCTGGTGCGCGTAGCCCTTGCGCGGCACGCCGAACGTGTCGCCGAAGCTGTGCGCGCCCGCGACGGGGAAGGTGCCGGCCGGGGTGGAGATCAACGTGCCGGGCGCGACCGGCGCCGCGACGGGCGTGGGCGCGGGGGCCGGCGTGGGCGCGGGCGCCGGTGCGGGGGCCGGGGCCGGGGCCGGGGCCGGCGGGGTGGGCGCGCGGACGACGAGCGTCGTGCGGCCCGACGTCTGCGCGCTGCGGGCGAGGACCGCGTTGCCGCGGCCGCGCACGTGCAGGCGCACGAGATAGCGCCCCGCCGCGAGCGTGCTGCCCGCGGGCCATGCCACGGCGACGCGGCGCCCGGTGGCCACGCGCCCGAGGTCGATGCGCGCCACCGGGGCGCCCGGCGTGCGCGGGACGAAGACGACCCGCGCCTGCACCGTGCGCGATCCCGGCTGGTCGATCCGGACGCTCAGGCGCGGGAGCGCGGGGCTCGTGACGGCGTGCGGGCGCACCGAGAACACCGAGGCCACCGGCCGCACGGGCCGGGCGCGGCTCAGGATGGCGCCGTACTCCGCGCCACCGGTGACCGACGGGGCCGGCGTCCCGCCGGCGTACGCCCCCGCCGCGGGCACGAGGCCCCCGAGCACGGCGGCCATTGCGGCCGTCGCACCGACGAGCGCTCGTGTCCTTTGTCCCATGCCGATGACGGTCGGCGGCGCGCGCACGCGCGTGAACCGCCTGCGCGCCATTGCGCAACTTCGGACCTCGGAACTTGCAGCCGCCTGCCGATTCGCCGGCGGCTGGGCTCAACGATCCAGCATTCGCGCCATCAGCTCGAGGGCGCCCGCCTTCTCCAGCGGCTCGTTCAGGTTGCCGCACTTCGGCGACTGCACGCACGATGGGCAGCCCGATTCGCAGGGGCAGTCGCCGATCAGCCGGTGGGCGTCGCCGACGAGCGACTCGAAGCGCAGGAAGCCCTGCCGCGTGATCCCGACGCCGCCCGGATGGCCGTCGTAGATGAAGATCGTCGGGCCGCCGGTCTGCGCGTGGAGATTCGTCGACAGGCCGCCGATGTCCCACCGGTCGCACATGGCCAGCAGCGGGAGCACGGCGATCTGCGTGTGCTCGGCGGCGTGCAGCGATCCGAGCATGACCTCGAGCGGGAAGTCCTCGGCCAGCAGGTCGGCTTCGAGCTCGTACCAGAGCGCCTGCGTCGTGAAGGACTGCGGCGGCAGGTCGAGCCCGTGCAGGTCGATGATCTCGTGGTCGGGCAGGCGCTTGCGTTGGTAGGCGTGGACCTGCTCGGTGACCGTCACCATCCCGAAGCTCAGCGTCACGCCGAGCGTCCGGCGGCGGTCGAGCAGCTGCTCGATCTCCATGTCGGTCTCGCGCTTGGGCTGCGTGTACCAGTTGCCGTCGAACGGCGTGACGAGCGCTCGGCGGGCCTCGACGTCGAGCTCGCGCACCTCGTAGGAGCGCCCCATGTGCAGGTACACCGCGCCGTCGTGGACGGTCGAGTGGGCGCGGGCCGACTCGACCGTCCCGAGGATCTCGCCGGCCGTCACGTCGACCACCGCGTAGGTGTCCGGCGAGGCCGAGCGCAGGGACACGCGGGCGGCCGGGAAGTCCTCGGGGTGGCGCAGCAGGTACCGGCCGCCGCGCTGGACGAGCAGGCCCTGGGAGACGAGCAGGTCGGCGTACGCCCGCCAGCGCGGGCCGAGCACCTCCGCGTCGGCCTCGTCGAGCGGGCCCTCGTGGGCCGCGCACAGCAGGTGCGCGAGATGGATCGGCTCGTTCTCGTGCCAGACGATCGCCGCCTCGACCGGGCGCTCGAGGAACTCGTCGGGGTGGCGGCAGAAGAACTGGTCCAGGGCGTCCTCGCCGGCGACGTAGACCGCCAGGCCGCGGCCGCGCCGCCCCGCGCGGCCCCACATCTGCTTCAGCGACGCGACGGTGCCGGGGAACGTCACGCAGACGGCCGCGTCGAGCGCGCCGATGTCGATGCCGAGCTCCAGCGCGTCGGTCGTGATGACCGCCAGCAGCTCGCCGTTCGTCAGCTGCGCCTCGAGCTCGCGGCGCTGCTGGGGCGTGTAGCCGGCGCGGTAGGCCGCCACGCGGTCGGCGAGCTCCGGGCCGCCGTCGTCCTCGAGCTCGAGGCGGGTGAGCTTGGCGACCAGCTCGACCGCCTTGCGCGACTTGATGAAGCAGATCGTCCGCGACCCCTGCCGGACCAGCTCGGCGACGAGCTCGGCGGTCTCCGCGAGCGCGCTGCGGCGCACCTGCAGCGCCTCGTCGATGACCGGCGGGTTCCACATCGCGATCTGCCGCCGCGCGCCGGGCGACCCGTCACGGTCGACCAGGGCGACCTCGTCGAAGCCGGTCAGCCGCTCGGCGAGCTCGACCGGGTTGGCCACCGTCGCGCTGGCGAGGAGGAACCGCGGCTCGGTGCCGTAGGCGCCCGCGACCCGCCGCAGCCGCCGCAGCACGTTGGCCACGTGCGCCCCGAACACCCCGCGGTAGACGTGCGCCTCGTCGACGACGACGACGGCGAGGTTCGAGAAGAAGTCGCCCCACGCCCCGTGGTTGGGCAGGATCCCGACGTGGAGCATGTCGGGGTTCGTGAGGACGAGGTTCGAGCGCCGGCGGATGGCCAGGCGCTCCTCGCGGCGGGTGTCGCCGTCGTAGATCGCCGGGCGCACCTGCTTCGTCAGCCCGAACGCGTTCAGCGCGCGCGCCTGGTCCTGGGCGAGCGCCTTCGTGGGGTAGAGGTAGAGCGCGCGGGCGCGCGCGTCGCCGCACAGGACGTCGAGGGTCGGGAGGTTGAAGCACAGCGACTTGCCCGACGCCGTCCCGGTCGTGACGATCGTCGGCCCGGCCCACGCCGCCTCCAGCGCCTCGGCCTGGTGGGAGTAGAGCTGGTCGATGCCCGCTCGCTGCAGGCCCTCGCGGACGGCGGGGTGCAGATCCGGAGGGATCGGGGCGAACTGCGGCTCGCGGGCGCCCTCGAAGGCCTCGCGCACGAGCCGCTCGTCGGCGCGCCCGGCGTCGAGCAGTGCGGACCAGGGCTCGGTGCGTCGCTGTACGGCCATCCAACCCATGCTAGGTCAGCGACCGCGCGGGCTTCCGGCCCGGGCTCGTTCGCCGCTCAGCCGCTCTGCCAGGCGAGCACGAGCAGGACGATGGCGAGGACGGCCGCGACCGCCACGACGGCGAAGTTGGCGGCGAGCGCGACCGACAGCCACTGCTGCCGGGGCCGCGCCGGGTTGCTGCCCGCGGGCGCGGCGGAGGCGGCCGGAGTGGCGTCGGCGTCGGACGGCTGCGCGTCGGGCGCCGGACCGCCGCGCCACACGACGGCGCCGGCGAGCGCGCCGGTCACGAGCGTGTTGAGACTGACGCCCTCGTGCTCGGCGGTGCGCACGAGCTCGCTGTGCAGCGACGGCGGCATGCGCACCAGGAGCCGCCCGCTGTGGGCGGCCTGCTCGTCGGGCTGGCCCTCGCGCGCGGCCATCTCCGTGGGACTGTACGCGCCGTCGGCCGCGCCCACAACGTCGGCGCCGAGCTCCGTCCGCCGGCGGTCGAGCGCGGCGCGCAGCAGGCGTGACACCGAGGCCTGCGAGAGGCCGACCCGCTCGGCGATCTGCGCCTGGGTCAGGTCGCTGAAGTAGCGCAGCTCGAGCAGCCGCCGCTCCCGGTCGGAGAGCACCGGCCACCCGCGCTTCACGAGCAGCCGGGCCTCCGTCCGCGCCTGCTCGTCGGCGCCGGTGTCCACGGCCTGCAGGGAACCGGGCGCCTCACCGGCGGCGAGACGCCGCCGGGCGCGCAGGGTGTGGCGGATCTCGCCCTCGATGAGCGACGCCGCGAAGGCGGCGAGCGGGGCCCCGTGGTGGGGGTCGAAGCGGTCCACCGCCTTGATCAGCCCGATGCTCCCGGACTGCACGAGGTCGTCGAGCGGCTCGCCGCTCGCGGCGTAGCGGCGTGCGATGGCCTCGACGAGCGGGAGGTGCTCCTCGATGACGCGCGCGCGGCCGTCGGGATCGTCGCGCGGGCGATGCGCCTCGCTGCCCATGCGTCCGATTTATCGCACGTTCCGGCGCATTGCAGGGGAATTCCTGAGTGGTATCACGGTGATGTCACGCCTGATGCGACGGCGCGTCGGATCGGAAGGGCGCGCCGGTGGCATTGGAGGGTGATGGCGCGCCCAGGCACACGCCGCCGCGCAGGCACCGGCGGAGCGGCTCCGAGACCCGCGAGCGCTCCGGTCCTGTGCGTCGTGGCCGTGCTGGTGGTCGCGCTCGCGCCGACGCCGGCGGCGGCCTCCACGGCCGGCGACGTCGATGCGCTCGTCCAGCAGGCGGCGGCGGCCGTGGACGTCACGGGCAGCGGCGTATCGGGCCCGGCGGTGGGGGGCCAGGACGACAACGGGGGGACGACGGCCCCGGAGGGCGGTTCGGTGGGCGGCGAGGTCTCCGGATCGCCTCCCGAGGCGGCGCCGGCGCCCGCGGAGGCCGTGGAGCACGAGGCCGACGCGATGCTGCAGGCGGTCGCCGAGGCGGCGTCGCCGGCGCCCGCGGCCGCGGCGACGGACGAGCCGGCGCCGCCCGCGCCCGTGCGCGCGGATCCGGCGCCGCCGGCCGCGGCCTCCGAGGA
>JAXDHC010000615.1:0-6638 GCA_034664705.1 Solirubrobacteraceae bacterium | reverse complement strand
CGAACCGGATCAGGTAGGAGGTGCTGTTGGGACAGAGGTCGATGAGCCCGGGCAGGTCGCGCTGCTCCAGGCGCTGGAGGATGGCGCGCGCCCTGAAGTTCGCCCGGAAGCTCATCTCCTCGCTGAGCTCGACGAACAGGAACTCGTCGCCCGCGTACGAGTAGCGGGCCGGAGGCAGCTCACGCTCCTCGATGGCCGCCGCACGGGCCGGGCGACCGGGGCCGGCGGCGCGCCCCCCCGGTCCGGCCGGAGCCGTGGCCCCGCTCATGCGCCACCCGGGATCTTGCCGACGACGCCCTGCACCAGGTAGTCGGTGCTCTCGAGCTGATGGCGGTTCGGCGTGACGCCGGCGCGGACGCGGAGCTTCCCGGACTGGTCCCGGATCGGTCCCTCGAACGGCACCCAGCCGGTCTTGAGCCGGTCGTAGGTCGCGGTGACCTGCTTGCGGATCGCCGGCGTCGCGGCGGCGCCGTACGGCGCGAGCTTGATGACGCCGGACGGCACGCCGACGCGGTACAGGCCGGCGTAGGGGCTTGCCTTGAACTTGCCGTCCTCGACGGTCCGGACCATCCGGACCATCAGGGGGCCCCAGTTCCACTCCGACCCGGTCAGCCAGCCCTTCGGCGCCAGGCCGGATGCGTCGGCGTGATAGCCGGTGCTGAGGACGCCCCTGCGCTCAGCGGTCTGGACGACGGTCTTCGTGCAGTCCTGATGCTGCTCGAGCACGTCGACCCTCTGGTCGATCAGCGAGTTCGTCGCCTCCGCCTGCTTGCCGGGATCGCACCAGCTCCCGGTGAAGACGACGGAGGTCTTCGCCTTGGGGTTGACCGACTGCGCCCCGCGCTCGAACGCGTTGATGTTCAGGAGCGTCTGGGCGATCGGGAAGGCGACGACGTAGCCAAGCTTGTCGGACTTCGTCGCCATCCCGGCCGCCTGGCCGACCGCGTACTGGGTGTCGTAGATCGTGCCGAAGTAGGTGCCGAGGTTCGGGCCGTTCTTGAGGCCGCCCATGTGGAGGAAGGTGACGTTCGGATGACGTCGCGCGACGTTCATCGCCGGGCCGAGATGGCCGAAGCTCGTCGGGAAGAGGATCGTGGCGCCGTCGCGGATCATCTTCTCCATCACCCGCTCGGCCTCCGCCGTCTCCGGGACGTTCTCGGCCTCGAGGACCTTGGCGGCGGGGAACGCCTTCTTGACGGCGAGCGAGCCCTGGTAGGCCGCCTGGTTGTACCCGTAGTCGTTGTGCGGCCCGACGTAGAGGAAGCCGATCGTCTCGTGGCCCTTGGCCTTCGACGACGTGGCGCTGTTGCTGGAGCCGCCGCAGCCCGCCGCGACCGCGCAGGCCGTCATGCAGGCCAGGGCGAGGAGCCACCGGCTCGATTTGCCCAGCGATGCCGACATCGACGTTGCGCCCATCTCTCACCCCTCCTCGGATACAGGCGTCCGTGCCGGGTCCCTACTCACGCGCCGGTCGTCCCGAACACGGCGCGAATCTCCTCCGGCGGACGCTGCGCCCGCCCCCGGCTGGCAACCACGAGGATCGCGAGCGTGAGCACGTACGGCGCCATGTTCAGCAGGAACGGCGAGATGCTCACGCCGCGGGCCTGCAGCTGGAGCTGCAACGCGAGCGCCCCGCCGAAGACGAAGGCGCCGAGGGTCGCCTTCAGCGGCTCCCAGCCGGCGAAGATGACCAACGCGACCGCGACGAAGCCGCGGCCGACGGTGACGTTCTCGACCCAGTTCAGCGTGTAGGCGAGGACCAGCTGGGCCCCGCCGACGGCGGCGAGCGCGCCGCCGACCATGACGGCGAGATAGCGCACGAGCGTCGGGGAGTGCCCGTAGGCGAACGCGACGGCGCCGTTCTCACCCGTCGCGCGCAGGATCAGGCCCGTGCGCGTCCGGTACAGGAAGAGCCAGATCAGCGGTCCCAGGGCGAGTCCCACGTACGTCAGGACGTCGTGCTGGAAGAGCACGGGACCGACGAACGGGATGTCCGACAGCGCGGGGATGTCGGCCCGGTTCAGCGGGTGGATGCTCCGGCTGACGTAGTGCGCGCCCAGCCAGGACGTGAGGCCCAGCCCCAGGAAGGAGACGGCGAGCCCCGACGCCAGCTGGTTCGCCCGGCATGTGATGACGACGAAGGCGTGGACCGACGCGAGGAGCGCGCCGGCGCCGACGGCGGCCACCACGCCGAGCAGCGCGCTGTGGGTCGCGTTCGTCACGGCGAAGGCCGCGAGCGCGCCGGTCAGCATGCACCCCTCGGTCCCGAGGTTGATCACGCCGGCGCGCTCGGAGATGAGCTCGCCCTCCGCGGCGAACAGCACCGAGGTCCCGGACCGGACCGTGCCGGCGAGGACGTCCTCGACGAGCATCAGCTCGTCCCCCTGGTCGCGACGCCGCGGATCGACAGCACGAGGAGGAGCACGACGGCCATCAGCACGTAGACCGACGTGGAGGGCAGGCCGGCGTTGATCTGCAGGGAGTCCCCGGCGACGGAGATCGAGCCGAGCAGGAAGGACGAGCCCAAAAGGTCGAGCGGCCGGTGCCCGACGAGCCAGCTGGCCAGGAAGCCGATGTAGCCGAAGCCGACGCCGATGTTGGGCCGCAGGACGCCCTCGACGCCGGTCACCTCGACCATGCCGCCGAGGCCGGCCAGCGCGCCGCCGGCCACGAGCGCCGCGAACGCGATGCGGTTGACCGGGAGGCCGGCACGGCGGGCCGCTTCCGGGTTGCCCCCGACGACGCGGGCGCGGAAGCCCCAGCGGGTCAGGTCCAGGACCACCCACACGGCGATGGCCGCCGCGATCGCGAACACGATCCCGAGATGCAGCTGCGTGACGCCGTAGGTCGGCAGCCGCGCCGCATCCGGGAACACCTTGCTCACCGGCAGGTTGAAGCTCGACCTGTCCCGCCACGGGCCGAAGACGAAGTACGCGAGGACCAGCGGAGCGACGAAGTTCAACAGCAGCGTGCACAGCGCCTCGTTGAGCTTGACGGTGACGCGCAGCAGCGCGGCGATCCCCGACCAGAGCATGCCGCCGAACAGCCCGGCGACCACCAGCAGCGGGATCAGCACCGCCGCGCCGAGCGTGTCGCCCACCAGGAGCACGGCGGCGGTGACGACCACCATCGCGAACGCGAACTGGCCTTCGCCTCCGATGTTCACGAGCCCCGCCCTGGCGGGCACCGCGACGGCGAGCCCGCAGAACACGAACGGCGTCGCGCGGATGAGGCAGTCCTGCAGCGAGACGTCGAACGTCGGGAACAGGATGGTGATCGCCACGACGACGAAGACGCCCCATCCGAGCGCCCGCGCGAGCGCCGGGTGGCGCGTCCAGCGCTTCGCGGTCGGCCGCAGCGGCACGGGGAGGCCGGTGCGGACGGAGCTCATGCGGCGAGCCCCAGCATGAGGCTGCCGACGTCATGGCGCTCGGTCAGGTCCGGGTCGACCGAGGCCACGACCCGGCCCGCGTGCAGCACGACGATGCGGTCGCTCAGGAGGAAGAGCTCGTCGAGGTCCTCCGACATGAGCAGGACGCCGGCGCCCGCCCGGGCGTGACGGATGAGCAGCTCCTGCGCGGCCATCACGTTCGCCAGATCGAGTCCGCGGGTCGGATAGGCGGCCACGAGGAACCCCGGGTCGCGGGCGAACGCGCGGCAGAGCATCACGCGCTGGACGTTGCCGCCGGAGAGCGTGCTCACCTGCCGGGCCCCGTCGGCGATCTTGAGGATGGAGGCCTCCGGGAGCTCGTCGACCTGGCGCTCGAGCGCGTGCCAGTCGTAGCCGAGCGCCCGCTTGCGCAGCTCCAGGCGCGAGAGCGCCATGTGCTCGGTGACCGTGAGGCCGCGGACCACGTCGGTGGCGAGCGGGTCCTCCGACACGCCGGCGGCGCCCGCCGCGAGCACCTTCGCCGGCCGGCCGTCCGACACGTCGCGTCCGAGGATCGAGAGCCGTCCGGCGCGGATCCGCCGCAGCCCGAGCGCCACGTCCGCGAGCTCGCGCTGCCCGCTGCCCGACACGCCGGCCACGCCGACGATCTCGCCGCGGGCGACCGTGAGGCCGACGCCCGTCAGGGCGAGGCGTCCGCGCTCCGCCTCGACGTCGATGGCGACGGCCTCGAGCGCCGGCGTGTCGTCGGGCGGCGGCTGCCGCGGGCGCGTGCGGAGCTGGGGGAGGTGGCGCCCGACCACGGCCTCGACGAGCTTCGCGTCGTCGAGCCCGGCGGGATCCAGGCCACGGACCTGCACGACGCCGCCGCGCAGGACGGTCACGCGGTCGCACATCGTGCGGACGTCCACGAGCTTGTGCGTGATCAGGGCGAGAGCGAGTCCTTCGTTGCGCAGCTCGCGCAGGACCCGGCCGAGCGCGTCGACCTCCTGTGGGGCCAGGAGGCTCGTCGGCTCGTCGAGGATCATCACGCGCGCGCCGCTCAGGAGGAGCTTCAGGATCTCGACCTGCTGTCGCTCGCCCATCGACAGGTCGCGGATCCGCGCGCGCGGGCGGATCTTGAGCCCGTAGCGCTCCGCCGCGTCGCCGATCTGCGCGGTCACGGCCCTGCGCCGCAGCCGCATCCCGTGCGTCGGCAGCGAGAGCAGGACGTTCTCCAGCACGGACAGCGCGGGGATGAGCCGGAAGTCCTGGAACACGAGGCCGATGCCGAGGGCCCGGCCCTTGGCGGGGGAGTCGATGACGACCTCCCGTCCGTCGCGCAGGATCGTCCCCTCGTCCGGGACGCTGACGCCGTAGAGGGTCTTCGCGAGCACGGACTTGCCGGCCCCGTTCTCGCCCAGGATCGCGTGGATCTCCCGGGCACGGAGCTCGAGGTCGATCCCGTCGTTGGCCTGGATCTCGCCGAAGCGCTTGGAGAGGCCGCGCGTCTCGAGGGCCAGTGGGTGGCTCATCGCCCGATCGGGACCCGGCTCGGGCATCCCCTGGACGGGGCCCGGGTCGGCCTGGCGCTGGTCCTCCACTGTCCCCCCTTCCTGTATGGGCGGCGACGCCGCCCGACTCGCGCGTCACGTTTGCGTCCTTGGCGGGGCAAACCGTCTCCATGCCCCGCCAGGCGTTCAGGTGTCGAGGCACCCCGGCGCGCCCGGCCGAGGCGGCGGGCGCCCGGCGAGGATCTCCAGGGGGCGGCCCGACGGCGCGCCCGAGGCGGTTTCAGTCCTACCGGGCCAGGCGGGTGGGGCGGGTACTGAGGCATGGGGGAACTGACCGAGGATGCACATCGTCGGTTCACCTTTCTTGCATAGGCGAAGAGCGCCCACACACTCCAGCGATTCTCGCCGGCGTCGCCCCCAAAAAAGACTCAGACCCAATGGACGCCTGCAGGGCCGAACATAACAGGAGCAGTCAGCCATCTGCGAAAAAATGTTCAATCCCAAACCGATCTGGTTTCCGAAAATAGTCTGGAAACTCTGCGCTGAAAAACGGTGTGAGTTCCGGCCCTTTCGCCGCACCGGTCCGAGCGGCGGGCGGCGGTCGCCGGCGTCTCCAGGCGCCGCCCGGCCGCCGGCCGTGTCGGTCACGAACCTGTGTGTGGAAAGCTCGTTGGGAGTCGAGTAGTCTGGACTCTTCGCGCAATCCACTCCGAAGGGGCCGGTGGGAATGTCGTTTCTCCCGTGCCATGTGAAGGTGAGCCCGCGCGGACTGCTCGTGCCTGCCTTGGTTGTGAGTGTGTCCCTGACCGCGGCGACCTCGGTCGCCGGCGGAAGCCGGGTCCGGGGCGCAACTCCGCCCGGCGTCGAGCGGTGCCTCGCCAAGCCGACGGACACGGAGCGGTCGAAGTGCTTCCGCGCGAAGTTCCGGCGGCACATGCCCGCGGCGGTGTCCCGGTGTCTGGCCAAGTCCACCGCGGCCCAGCGCTCGCAGTGCTTCCGCGGGGCGTACGGCGCGGCGGCCGATGTGCCGGCGGCGGTGCAGCGTTGCCTGGACAAGGCCGCGTCCGAGCGGTCCGGCTGCTTCTCGGACACCTTCGGGCGCAACCGCGTCCCGGGCTGGGTGACCACCTGTCTCGCGCGCCCGGACGACGAGCGCTCGACGTGCTTCGACGGCGGGGAGCGGGGCGTGCCGAAGTTCGTCGCCGCGTGCCTGGCCAAGCCGGACAGCGAGCGCGCGGCCTGCTTCGTGAGCGGCGCTCCGGAGGTCCCCAAGTTCGTGTCCGGGTGCCTGGCCAAGCCGGAGGGCGAGCGCGGCGCCTGCTTCGCGGACGCGGCGCCGGGCGCGCCCGGCTCGTCCTCGGACGCGCCGGGGTCGGCGCAGGACGTTCCGGACTCCGTTGCGCGGTGCCTGGCGCGACCCGAGGAAGAGCGCAGGGCGTGCTTCTCGGGCGACCACGGCGGTGACCACGGAGATGGCCACAGCGGCGGCGACGGGCACGCCGGCGGCGACGACGGCGGCGGGTCCGGGTAGCCGACGGGCCGGCGGCGCGTCGGCCCTACGCGTCCGCGAGCGCGCCGGCCGCGGCGGTGAACGCGGCCATCGGCGGCCGCACGTAGCCGCCGCCGATGATGCCGATGCCGGGTTGGTGGTGGGCGATGCCGGTGTCGGCGATGGGGACGGTGCCGGTGTCGATGACTTTGCGGCAGTCGATGCCGAGGGGGGCGCCGCGGTGGCCGAGGGCGGGGATGCGGTAGTT
>JAXDHC010000614.1:0-4422 GCA_034664705.1 Solirubrobacteraceae bacterium | reverse complement strand
CGCCGCCGGGGCCGTTCAGGTGCGGCTCGACGACCTGCAGCGTCAGGCCCGCCGCGACCGCCGCGTCGAAGGCGTTGCCGCCCTGCTCGAGCGTGGCCATCCCCGCGGCGGACGCCAGCCAGTGCGTGGAGGCGACCATCCCGAAGCTGCCGGTGAGCTCCGGCCGCGTGGTGAAGCTCACGCGCGACCGGCCCGGTCGGCGGCCGCACCGGCCGGCTGGGCGATGCGCGGGACCGCGCGCCCGCGCCGGGCGAGATGACACGCGACGAGGTGCCCGTGGCCGTCGACGTCGCGCAGCTCGGGCACCTCGTCCGCGGCGCGCGGCAGCGACTCGGACGCGAGCGGGCAGCGGGTGCGAAAGGCGCAGCCCGACGGCGGGTCCACCGGGCTCGGCAGGTCGCCGTCGAGGACGATCCGCGAGCGGCTGCGCTGCACGCGCGGGTCGGGCACGACCGCCGCGGACAGCAGCGCCTGCGTGTACGGATGCTGGGGGCGCGAGAAGACCTGCTCGCGCGTCCCGGTCTCCACGACCCGGCCGAGGTACATGACGATCACACGGTCGCAGAAGTACTCGACGATCGACAGGTCGTGGGTGATGAACAGGCAGGCGAAGCCCATCTCCTCCTGCAGGTCGGCGAGCAGGTTGAGGATCGCGGCCTGCACGGAGACGTCGAGCGCCGACACGGGCTCGTCGGCGACGAGCAGGCTCGGCTTGACGCTGAGCGCGCGCGCCAGCCCGACGCGCTGGCGCTGGCCGCCCGAGAGCTCGTGCGGGTAGCGGTCGCGCAGCTCGGGGCGCAGGCCGACCTGGTCGAACAGCTCCGCGACGCGGGCCGTCAGCGCGTCGCCGCTCGCGACCCCGTGCATCCGCAGCGGCTCGCCGACGATCGCGCCGTTCGTCATGCGCGGGTTGAGCGACGAGTACGGGTCCTGGAAGACCATGTGCATCCGGCGCCGCAGCGGCCGCAGCTCGCGCCGCGACAGGTGGGTGATGTCGGTGCCCTCCAGGCGGACGGTGCCCGCGGTCGGCTCGAGCAGGCGCAGGATGCAGTTGCCCACCGTCGACTTGCCGCTGCCGGACTCGCCGACGAGCCCCACGACCTCGCCGGGCGCGACGTGCAGCGACACGTCCTCGACGGCGTGCACGACGCGGCCGTGGCCGGCGCCGAAGTGCTTGCGCAGGCCGGTCACCTCGAGCGTCGGCTCGCTCACGGCGCGACCGCCTCGCGCTCGCCGGGGTGGAAGCAGGCGACGAGATGCTCCGGGCGCACGGTCTCGAGCGCCGGCACCTCCGAGCGCGAGCGGTCGTCGGCGCGCGGGCAGCGCGGCGCGAACGGGCAGTGGTCCGGCGGCGCGGTCAGCGCGGGGACGCGGCCGGGGATCTCGACGAGCCGCCGCCGTCCGCGGCCGTTCCCCGCGGCCGCCGCCGGCGCGTGCGGCACCGCCCCGAGCAGCCCGATCGTGTACGGGTGCTGCGGGTGGGCGAACAGCTCCTCGACCGGCGCCTCCTCGACCTTCTGGCCCGCGTACATGATGATCACGCGGTCGGCGACGTCGGCCACCACGCCGAGGTCGTGCGTGATGAGCACGATGGCCATGCCCAGGCGCTCGCGCAGTTCGCGCAGCACGTCGAGCACCGCCGCCTGGATCGTCACGTCGAGCGCCGTCGTCGGCTCGTCGGCGATGAGCACCTTCGGCTCGCACGCGATCGCCATCGCGATCATCACGCGCTGGCGCATGCCGCCCGAAAGCTGGTGCGGGTACTCGTCGACGCGCCGCTCGGGGCTCGGGATGCCGACGAGCCCGAGCAGCTCCACGGTGCGCGACCGCGTGTCCGCCCGCGACATCCCGAGGTGGCGGCGCAGGACCTCGCCGATCTGGCGGCCCACCGTGAAGACGGGGTTCAGCGACGTCATCGGGTCCTGGAAGACGAAGGAGATCTCGCGCCCGCGGATGCGCCGCAGCGCGGCGGCCGGCGCGCCGATGAGCTGCACGCCGCCGAAGTGGGCCTCGCCGCAGACCGTCGCCGTGTCCGGCAGCAGGCCGAGCAGCGACATCGTCGTGACGCTCTTGCCGCAGCCGGACTCGCCGACGATCGCGAGCACCTCGCCGCGCGCGACGTCGAACGAGACGCCGTCGACGGCGTGCAGGGCGCCGTCGTCGGTGTCGAAGCGCACCGACACGTCGCGCACGGCGAGCAGCGGGCCGCCGCCGGCGTCGCTCATCGCCGGGTCCTGGGATCGAGGATGTCGCGCAGGCCGTCGCCGAGCAGGTTGAACGACAGCGTGGCCAGGAAGATGGCGAGGCCCGGGAAGAGCGCGAGCCACGCGTCGAGCGAGATGAAGGGCTGGGCGGCCGACAGCATCGAGCCCCATGAGGGCGTCGGCGGCTGCACGCCGAGCCCGAGGAACGACAGCACCGCCTCGCCGATGATCGCCTGGGGGATCCAGACCGTCGCCTGGACGAGCAGTGTCCCGGCCATGTTGGGCAGCAGGTGGCGGGCGAGGATCGTGCGGTCCCCGGCGCCGTTGGCGATCGCGGCCCTGACGAAGTCCTGCTCGCGCAGGGCGAGCGCCTCGCCGCGCGTCACGCGCACGATCCACGGGATCGCCGTGACGCCGAGCGCGACGACCACGTTGCGCAGCGACGGCCCGAAGATCGCCGCCATCCCGACGGCGATGATGAGGAACGGGAACGCGAGCACGACGTCCGTGGCCCGCGAGATGACGGGGTCCCACCAGCCGCGGTAGTAGCCGGCGACGAGGCCGAGCGGGACGGCGACGACCATCGCCAGCAGCGTCGCGAGGACGCCGGCCTCCAGCGAGGCGCGCGCCCCGAAGACGACCCGCGAGAACACGTCGCGGCCGAGGTCGTCGGTGCCCATGACGTGGCTCGCGGACGGCCCCTGGAGCACCGAGCCGAAGTTCGTGTCGGCGGGGTCGTAGGGCGCGACGAGCGGCGCGAGGATCGCCGCGACGACGAACACCGTCGCGACGCTCAGGCCGGCCACGGCCATCGGCCGCCGCCCGAGGCGCAGCAGCATCCGCCGGCGCGTGCGGACGCGCGGGGCGACGGTGACGTCGACGGCGCTCACGTCGCGTCCTCCGCGACGCGGATCCGCGGGTTGAGCACCGAGTACAGGAGGTCGACGACGAAGTTGATGACCACGTAGCCGACCGTCGTCAGCAGCACGACGCCCTCGATGACGGGGTAGTCGCGCTGGAAGACGGCGTCCAGCGTGAGCTTGCCGAAGCCGGGCAGCACGAAGACCTGCTCGGTGACGACGGCGCCCGAGATGAGTTGCCCGAGCTGGAGCCCGATCAGCGTCACGACGGTGAGCAGGCTGTTGCGCAGCGCGTGGCTGCCGACGACCTGCCGCTCAGCCAGGCCCTTCGCCCGCGCCGTGCGGACGTAGTCGGTGCTCAGCGACTCGAGCATCGCCGCGCGCGTCTGGCGGAAGATCACGGCCGAGAAGCCGGTGCCCAGCACGACCGCCGGCAGCAGCATGTGCCGCAGGTTGTCGATCGGATCGGCGAACAGCGGCACGAACCCCGACGCGGGCAGCACGCCGAGGCCGATCGCGAAGAGCAGGATCAGCATCAGCCCGAGCCAGAAGTGCGGGACGGACAGGCCGACGAGGGCGGCGGTGCTGCCGGCGTAGTCGGCGACCGACCCGCGCCGCACCGCGGCCAGCACGCCGAGCGACACGCCGAGCCCGACCGCCACGAGCAGGCTCAGGAAGGCGAGCTCGAGCGTCACCGGCAGGCGGTCGAGGATGGTGCTGCCGACGCCCAGGCCGGTGCGCGTCGAGGAGCCGAAGTCGCCGCGCACGACGTGGCCGAGCCAGCGGACGTACTGGACCGGGACCGGCTGGTCGAGGCCGTACTTGGCCCGGATCGCCGTGAGCGCCCTCGCGCTGCGGTCCTCGCCGGCGAGCGCGAGCGCGGGGTCGCCGGGCAGCGCCCGGACGCCGGCGAACACGACGACGCTCGCGACGAGCAGGACGATCAGGGAGGCGCCGGCGCGACGCAGCAGGTGGCCGCGCACCTAGACGCCGCCTTGGCCCACCGACGCGAAGCTCAGGCGCGGGAGGCCGTCGGGGCGGACCTCGACGCCGGCCACGTCGTTGCGGGCCCCCGTGAACAGCGTGTCGTGGTAGAGGTAGATGATGTTGCGGTCGCGCAGGAGCGCGCCGACCACGCGCCGGTAGATCGCGCGCCGCCTGGCCGGGTCGGTCTCCGCCCGGCCCTCGGCGAGGCCCCTGTCGACCGCGGGGTTCGCCTCGCCGCCGTAGTTGAGCGGGCCCTCGCTCTGCTGCTGGTTGTAGAGGTTGCCGTCGGGATCGACGCGGCCGGACCAGCCGATCTGGAAGAGGTCGAAGTCGCCCTGGTCGCCGCGGTCGAGCGCGGTCGTGAACTCGCT
>JAXDHC010000613.1:0-6517 GCA_034664705.1 Solirubrobacteraceae bacterium | reverse complement strand
GCCTGTCGGGCACTGCCCGTGCCGACAGACGTGCTCAGCCGTCAAGCCATCACCGACGCGCACACCGCGGCCGCCGCGACGTGCCGAACCTGCTGCGCCCCGTGGGTCTCCGCCGTGGACCCAATGGCGCCCCGGCTCCGGACTGCTCATTTGAGCGCCCGAATGCTCATAACGGAAGAATCCTCCCCCTTGTCCCCGCTGATGTCAAGGATCGTGCTATGAACTGAGCGGCAGCCCGCTCACATGAGCGGCAAGGGATCGCAAGCGGGGAGGAAGGATCCGATGGCGAACGAGAAGACCGCCGGCCCCGCCGCGCTGGTGCTCAGCGCAACCGTCGCCCGCCGCTACTACCTCGAGGGAGCGAGCAAGAGCGACATCGCGACCGAGCTGGGCCTGAGCCGGTTCAAGGTCGCGCGGCTCCTCGAGGGCGCGCGGGCCAGCGGAATCGTCCGCATCGAGCTCGAGTCCCGTGGAGAGATCAACCTGGACCTGTCGGTGCGCCTGCGCGCCGCGTATGGATTGCGCCACTGCGTCGTGATCGACTGCCCCGACGACGATGACGATGTGCTCCGCATGCATCTCGGCCGGGCCGCGGCCGAGCTGCTCGGCGAGATCGTCGAGTCCGGCGACGTCCTGGGCCTGGCGTGGGGCCGCTCGCTCATGGCGATGCGGACGTTCATCGGGCCGCTGAACCACTGCGACGTGGTGCAGCTCACGGGGGCCCTGCCGTTGCCGGGCGACGCGAGCCCCATCGAGCTGGTGCGCGACGCGGCGCGCGCATCCGGCGGACAGGCGCTCTTCTACTACGCGCCGATGATGCTCCCCGACGCCGCCACCGCGCAGACGCTGCGCACGCAGCCCGAGATCGCGCGTGCGATCGCGCGGTTCCCGGACGTGACGAAGGCCGTCGTCGGCGTCGGGTCGTGGGAGCAGGGCCAGTCGACGGTGGCCGACGCGGTGTCGGACGACGACCGGCGCGAGATGTTCGAGCTCGGGGTGCGCGCCGAGGTGTCCAGCATCCAGGTCGACGCTGACGGCAGACACGTCGAGACCTCGCTCAGCGAGCGTCTGGTCGGCATCGGCGCGGAGCAGCTGAAAGCGATCGCGGACGTCATCGCGATCGTCTACGGTTCGCAGAAGGCGGCGGCCGTCTATGCGGCCCTGCGGAGCGACTTTGTGACGAGTGCGGTCACCCACACGGCGCTGGCGAGCGAGCTCCTGGAGCGGGCGTAGCGGCGCGATGTCCGCGCACTGCGCCGAGGTGCTCCTGTCGGGCGGACTCACCAACGCGGGCCTTGTCACGCGCGTCGGTGACATCGTCCGGCGCCCTCAGGGGCCCACGAGCCTGGCGTCGCGGGCCGTGCTCGAGCACCTCGAGCGCGTCGGGTTCGACGGCGCGCCGCGCTTTCTCGGGATCGACGACCAAGGCCGCGAGATGCTGAGGTTCATTCCCGGCGAGGCGGCCATCGAGCCCTACGAGGACTGGGCACTCACGGACGAAGCGCTCGTCAGCGTGGCCGAGCTCCTCCGGCGCTACCACGACGCGGTCGCATCGTTCGACCCCACCGGCCACCTGTGGCCGGACTTCGTCCCTCCCGAGTTCCGTGGCGGCGTCATCAGCCACGACGATCCGAATCTCGACAACGTCATCTTCTGCGGCGACCGCGCCGCCGCGATCATCGACTTCGACCTCGCCAGCCCGGGCTCCGCGGTATGGGACGTGGCGTGCGCCGCGCGGCTGTGGGCGCCGCTGCGCGACGAGCGCGACGCGCCCGAGCAGGTGCGGGGCCGGTCGCTGGATCGGCTGCGGATCTTCGTCGACGCCTACGGGCTGTCACGCCGCGACCGCGGGCGGGTCGTCGATGCGGTGATCCCCGCCCACGAGCGGTGCTACCGCGTCATACGCAGCGCACTCAACGGCGGGCACGAGACGTTCGGCCGCATGTGGCGAGACGGCGGCCGGGAACGGGCGGACCGGACGCGGCGCTGGCTGGCCTCGCACGACGCCCAGATGCGGGCCGTGCTGGGGGCTCGGTAGCGCGCAATCTTCAGGGACTGGAGCGGGACCGTGGACCCCGGCGGCACGGGACCGCGCCGCTCAGCACTTTCGAACGAGCGGTCATCGGGGCCGGCCGAGTGGTCGCGGACCCGCGCTTGCTCCAAACGGCCGCTCCCGTGCGAGGCTGTCGCCGAGTCCAGTTCGCTTCCGACGAGGCTCCGGCCGGGGTTGAGCTTCGAGGCGCCGGGGGATGCCCGCGACATTCTTGGTCGCCGCGGGTCGGTTGCGGTCCGCAAACGCCTAGGCCGCCGCCCGACAGCTCCGTGCCGGCCGCGTCGGTGACCTGGGTGCCTCGGCGCGCGCGTCACGACGGCGACCCGCCGGGCGGGCGCGGCGCGCCCTCACCGACGACCTCGACGAGGAAGGCGTCGACCACCGTCGGGTCGAACTGGGATCCGCGCCCGGCAGCGAGCTCCTCGGCGGCGCGCTCCCACGACAGCGCCGGGCGGTATGGCCGCCGCGAGAGCATCGCGGCGAATCCGACCGACGCGGCGATGATGCGCGACCCGAGCGGGATCTCCTCACCGGCGAGGCCGTCCGGATAGCCGGAGCCGTCGAAGCGCTCGTAGCTGGACCGGATCAGGCGCGCCGCCGCGGCGAGCGCCGGGGCGGCGCCGACGATGCGCTCGCCGATGACGGGATGCCGGCGGACGACCCGCCACTCGGCCTCCGTGAGCGGCCCGTCCTTGTCGAGGATGGCGCGCGGGAGGGTCAGCTTGCCGATCTCCTGGAGCTCGGCCGCCCGCACGATGTCCTCGAGCTGGTCCTCGGGGACGCGCAGCCGCCGCGCGGCGGCGATCGAGAAGAGGGCGGCGTTGCGCATCGCGTCGGGATGCCGGCGGCGGGCCTCGTCCAGGAGCGCGAGCAGCACCCCGCGGGCCTGGCGGCGGGGCGAGAGCTCGTGGCGCTCCCAGCGGCTGTCGAGCCTCTGGTCGGCGAGGCGCAGGACGGCGTCGACGGTCGAGGCCTCATCGCCCAGCCGGACCTCCTCGCGCGCGCCGCGCAGGCCGTGGGCGATGAGCGAGTGGGTCACGGTGGCCCGCAGCTCGCACGCGCGGCGGTCGAGGTCGTGCGCGGGGGGCGGCACGATGAAGGCGAAGCGAAGCTCGCCCACGCGGTACGGAGCCGTGTCGTCCGGGCTCTGCCGCCGCACGCGCTCGGCCCAGGCGTCGACGGCCGACCGCTCGCCGATCGACGCCCAAGGCGGGAGAGCCAGCTCGACGACGAGCAGCGTCCAGCCCTCCGCGCCCGTCGCGAGCCGCAGGGCCAGGTCGGAGAGCAGCCGGCCCCGGTCGTCCGCCGCCCCCCAGACCCGCCGCGGCCGGTGGGCGGCCGTCTCCGGCGGGTGCTCGGGCCACGGTCCGGCGCGCCGCACGTCGAGGAGGGCCGCGGCGCCCGTGATGTCCGACGAGTCGTGAGCTGTGCTCATGCCCCGAGAATCGGGCGCCACCGGGCGGGACACCAGCCGACGGCAGCTTCCGGCGTGCGATGCCAGTCCCGTGGCGGGCTGATCGGGTGGCGGCAGGTGTGTGACGGCGGCGCCGGGGCGCGGGCCGGCCGCCGGGGGCGCCGGCGTCGCCCGCGCCGGGTGCTCGACGACTTCTGTCGGTATAGGCGACAGCTTTCGTCGAGCACGGGCACCGGGCGGAATCGAGGGTCCAGTCAGGTGCCCTCTAGAGGGCTTGACTCGTCGGTCGATGTCCGCTTTGGCGCGCTGCCACCCAGTCTCGCTCCCACGACATCCGAACCCGCCCCCTCGATGGGGCGGACTCGGCCGCGCAGCACCACGAGCGGCCGCGCGGCGCGCCACTAACCGAGGCGGCGCCGACGGCCAGCGGCGCGAGGGGCGTGGCCCTCCAAGCACGGCGCCCCAACGCCGGGGCGAGGGCCCGCCCCGGCGACGCTACGCGACGTCGGCGAGCAGGCCCTGGCGCAGGCTCACGAAGAGCCGGCGCGTGGCGGCCAGGACGGAGCGCTCGGTCGTCGCGGACGCGAGCGCGCGGAGGGCGGCCTCGCCGAACAGCTCCACGAACGCGTGGCGCTCCAGGAGCGTGGCGCCACCCAGCTGGGCCTGGCGGGTCAGCGTGAGCGTGCTGTCGCGAGCGCCGCCGTACACGCCGCGTCCGCAGCAGGACGCGAGCGCCGCGATCCAGGCCCGCACCGGCGCCTCGGCGTCGGGCTCGCTGAACCAGCCCGGCGACTGGTCGCCGCCGTACAGCGCCCGGGTGGCCGCGCCGGCCAGGTCGAAGCCGCTGACGTCGAGCATCTCGCGCAGCGGATCGAGCGCCTGGACCGGCGGCGCGAGCGGCTGGACGACCCGCCGCTGCGTGCTCCCGCGCGCCGCGTTCAGACGAGAGACCTCGCTGACGCTGAAGCGCCGGTGCCCGCCCGGGGTCCGGATGGCCTCGATGCGCCCGCTCTCGGCCCAGCGCCGCAGCGTGCTCGCCGACACGTTGAGGGCCTGCGCCGCCTCGCCGAGCGTGACCGTCTCGCCGGGCGACGGCTCGGCGGCGGGCGTCTCCGCCGGCGCGGCCGGCGCCCTGGAGAGCAGACGATCGCCGCTGCGCGCGGGCAGCTGGAGCTCCAGGCCCGAGCGCAGCAGGCCGTCGATCGCGGTCGCCGACATCGGGCGGGCGAAGTGGAAGCCCTGCGCGAGCTGGCACCCGAGGTCGAGGAGCATCTCGACCTGGTCGGGGGTCTCCACGCCCTCGGCGACGACGTCGTGGCCGAGCGCGGTGGCGATGCCCAGGATCGCCTCGACGATGCGCACGTCGTGACCGCCCTCGGCGAGCCCCGAGACGAACGACCGGTCGATCTTCACGGCGTCGATCGGGAAGCGCTTGAGGTAGCTCAGCGACGAGTAGCCGGTCCCGAAGTCGTCGAGGAACACGCGAACGCCCAGATCCTTGAGGTCCTCGAGGACGGCGACCGGCGACGTCGTCCGCTCCATGAGGACGCTCTCGGTGATCTCCAGGACGAGCCGCGCGGGATCGATCCCGGTGCGGGCGAGCACCGCGGCCACCGTCCCGGGGAAGTCGCCCTCGGCCACCTGGCGGCCGGAGACGTTGACGGAGATGTAGGGGATCTCGCTGTCTGGATGCCTGGCCGACCAGCGCACGAGCTGCCGGCAGGCCTCCTCGAGCACCCATGCTCCGATGGCGACGATGAGCCCCGTGTCCTCGGCCACCGGGATGAAATCCGCGGGCGAGACCATGCCGCGCTGCGGATGCTCCCAGCGGACCAGCGCCTCGGCGCCCACGATGCGTGCGTCCTCGAGCGAGACGATCGGCTGGTAGGCGAGCCGCAGCTGCCCGTCGTCCACGCCGCGGCGCAGGTCGGCCTCGAGCCGCAGGCGGTCGACGAGCCGTCGCCGCTGGTCGCGGCCGAACAGCTCGCAGTGGCCGCCGCCGTGCTGCTTGCCGCGGAAGAGCGCCACGTCGGCGTTGCGCAGCAGGCCCTCGGCGTCGCGCGTGTCGTCGCCGGCGACCGCGATCCCGACCGTGGCGGTGACGAAGACGTCGGTCTCCTCCACCCAAAACGGCGCGGCGAGGGCCTCGGTCAGGTCCTCGGCCCGCGTGAGAGCCTCGCGCTCGCCGTCCACGCCGTCGCACGCCACCGCGAAGAGGTCTCCGCTGAGGCGCGCCAGCGTGTCGGTGGCGCCGAGCCGCGCGCGGAGGCGGGTGGTCACGGCCCGCAGCAGCTCGTCGCCGGCGCCGTAGCCGAGCGTCTCGTTGATGACGCGGAAGCGGTCCAGCGCGATGAGCAGGACGCAGACCGGCGCCGCCTCGCCGGCCGTCCGCCGCAGGACCTGCTCGAGGCGGTCGACGAACAGCAGCCGGTTCGGAAGGCCGGTCAGGGGGTCGTGCAGCGCGCGGCCCCGGATGTCGTCCGCGGCGCGCTCACGATGCAGCGCGACGCCGACGACGAACGCCAGCGCGTCGAGGAACATGACCTCGCAGGGCTCCACGTGCCGCGGCGCGCGCCAGTGGACGCCGAGCAGCCCCCACGCGACGCCGTCCGGGCCGAGGACCGGCAGGGCGATGCCGCTTCGCATCCCGTGCTCGACGAGGACGGCGGGCCACCGGCAGCCGTCCTCGGCCTCGCAGTCGTCGACGACGATGGGGCGCCTGTCGCGCAGGGCGATGCCGCCCTGCGTGTCCTCGCCGAGCGTCAGCGGGCCGGCGGCGAGCGTCTGCGCGCTCCAGCCGCGTCCGTCGCGGACCGTGCCGGTCCTCTGCTCCGGGAGGAGCTCGAAGAGCGTCACCAGGTCCGGCGCGAGCGTGCGCTGAACCGTCGCGAGCAGCTCGTCGACCAGCGCGTCGCAGTCATCGCCGGCCAGCACCCTGCGGCCGCGGCCGAAGAGGGCGGCCTGCTCCGCGGCCAGCTCGCCGGCGCCCGACATCGGACGGGCGACGACGCCCGCCAGCGGCTCTCGTTCCGGCATCGGCGGTCCATCTG
>JAXDHC010000612.1:0-3756 GCA_034664705.1 Solirubrobacteraceae bacterium | reverse complement strand
GCGAGGAGCATCCGCAAGGAGCAGCGTCAACGCGAGGGCGACGCCGGCAGCGGAATGGAGCACCAGGTCGAGGACCTCAGTCACCTCGACGTGGCTTTTGTCGAGGGCGTCGCGCCCGACGTCACCGACAAGCGGTAGGGCACCGTCAAGCGCCGTCGCCGGACGGACGAACCGACCGCGACGGCTTACGCCATCGCCAGCTGATCGCAGTCGTCGCAGCCTCGGCAAGAGCTTTGCCGCTGGGATCTCGACACGGTCTCGAAACGGTTGTAGCGGTTGCCCCCGCGACCGAGAGTCGATTCCGTCTACGACCCCCTCGGGGCTGGATTAGAGCTCCTTGCCGGAGCGAGCGCAGGCTGCTGCCTTGAGGCACGAGCGGCAGCGATGGCGTGTCGGACGCCGGTGCTGGCGCCAGGCGCAAGCAGAAGCCGGCCGGAAGGTGCCGATGACACGCGTCGGGGCGCGACGCGAGTGCACCTGGGTCCTCTTGCGCCGGTCAAGCGCCGATCGGGTCACCGACGCGGACGACGCCGGAGGTGAGGATGTCGGCCCGCAGGCCGCCTCGGTGGACCATCGGCCGCAGCAGGGCGGTGCCGGTGAGGCGCTGGAGGTGCGAACAGGGTTCGCAGAGCCGGCGGCCGATGCAACGGGCGGGGCCGATCTGGAACTCCTGGCCGACGAGGGCGTTGAGATCGACGCCGCGGGTGACGATATTGCGGCGCGCGTCGGCCGCCGAGAGGCTCAGGCCTTCGTCGTGCAGCGCGTCGAGGACCTCATGCTCGATGAGCGTGAGTTGCTGGCCGTCTTTCCCGGTGGCCGAGAAGGTTCCGGTACCGTCAAAGTAGCGGTCGCCGGCGATCCCGCGGCCGGCGTGCAGCTCGACGCTGTCGTGGGCTTGGACGAGGTCCTCGGCGCGGGCTGCGGTGAGCAGGGCCACGACGACGCCGCTGATGTCGGCGACGTGCTGCGGCAGGGTGCCCGAGGGACGGGCGGGGTCGAGCGGCACGAGCACGAGGGCGCGCCGGAGCTCGGTGGGTTTGACGTCGGTGGGCGCACCGGCGTTGTACGAGCTCTCGTCGAACATGACGACGCAGCGACCGTCGTGATGCTCGGCGATCCAGTAGCCGGGTGAGATCTCCGTCTGGCGCGGGTCCGCCGCGATCAGGCGCAGGTTGCGGGCGCCCAGCCAGCCCTGGAGGTTGAGCTCGCTGGTGATGCCGGCCGCCCGGAGCTCGTCCGCCGGTTGGTGCAGGAGCTCGGCGACGCGATCGATGAGGTCGTGGTCGGTCATGAGGCGCGGCGCTCGACGCGGTCGAGGTGGCAGGACGGCGACCGGTCCCGCAGCAGGTCGGAGAGCATGTCGGCGGCCTGGTGCAGCCCGTCGACGGCGAGCCCGTCGAGACGGTCGAAGACGAAGAACGCGCGCGTCGTGGCGTCGGTGAGCCGGGTGCGGCGACCCTGGCGCCAGTTCCAGCGCCGGCAGGTCACGCCGCGGTCGTCGCGCCAGACGATCTCACCGGGGGCGGCGTGCTCGACGTCGCTGCCGTCGGCGCGGGGGTCGAACGGCTCGTCGCCGGTGGCGATGCTCAGGCGCAGCGGACCTTTGAGCCGGTCGGCGTCTTCGCCCCCGAGCGGCACGACGTGGCGCACGCTGACCGAGTTGTAGAGGTCGACGAGCGCGTTGACGCGCGGCAGCGGCCGCCCCTTGAGGACCCGGCCGATCAGCGCCTCGGCCGAGGTGGGGTAGCGGCTCGGCTTGGCGCCGAAGGCGCTGAAGGCCGCGCGCCACGCGGCGATGTGCGGGTGGTCGGGGGCCTTCGCCAGACCGGAGCTGCGCAGGTGCGCCTCCGCCGCGGCGAGCTGCGCGTCACTGCCGGCGTCCGTCGGGCCGTTGGCGATCCCGGAGGCGACCAGCACGAGGGCGACGTAGTCGGGGTGCGCCGCGTGCACGGCGGGATCGACGCGGACCTCGAAGCGCGGGTCAGCCATGGCGGTGCTCCGTCGGCAGGTGGACGGTCATGACCAGGTCGCAGGGTCCGCGGCCGGCGCCTTCGTAGGCGTGGGGGACGTTGGCGGCGAACGCCGTCGTCGTGCCGGCGCGAAGCGGGTGCTCGGTGTCGGCGACCACGAGCAGCATCCGACCGCGCAGGACCGTCAGCGTCTCGGTGACGCCCGGGCCGTGCGCGTGGCTGTCGTGGCGCTCGCCCGGATGCAGGCGCCACCGCCACACCTCTACGGGCGCCGGCCGCGGGTTGGTGAGCAGCAGCCGCGCCGTGCCGCCGTCCGGTCCCGTCCACAGGGGCGCGACGTCGTCGGCCTCGACGGTCACCACCGGCTCGTCACTCACGTCCTCCATCAGCGAGGACACCGACCGCCCGAGCGCGTCGGCGATCCGCACGAGCGTCGTGAGGTTCGGATTGCCGCGGGCGCCTTCGAGAGCGACCACGGCGCCCTTGCTCACGTCGGCTCGCGCAGCGAGGGCGTCGAACGACAAGCCGGCGGCCGCACGGGCCGACCGGACGTTGCGGGCGACGAGGTCGAGTGCTGCCTCGTTCATGGCGGTCATTGCATCATACGCCACGGTCATTTTGATGACTGCGCGTTGCTGCTCGCGCTGGCCAGCTCCCTGGCCTGTCACCCCGCTACGCCGGCGCGCCGAGCCCGACCGATATCCCGCCGCCGTCGTCTTCCTCGCCGCCGACGGGTCCTTTCCACGTCACCGGCGCCGAACCCCCATCGACCGCGGCTACCTCGCCCGGTAGGAACCGCACGAGCGCCCCGACCGCAGCAACAGGGACGCGCTATCCGCCGGTCCGCTTCGCAGCAGCAGCTTGCGCCGCCTCGGCCGGCGGCGGACTGCCGCTATGGACGAAACCGGGCGTGCGCGGGTACCGTCCTCGGCGTCATCTCCCACGCGCGCCGGCCGAGTTGGCCGCTCCGGGTTCGCCTGCGCCGCGGATCTGCTCAAGGAGCTGGTCCATCGGCATGTAGATCCGCAGCGCTTTGATCTTGTCGGCGTCGACGTCGTAGAACACCGAGTATGGGACGCGAACGTGGTTGCCGCTGGCGTTGACGCCTAAGAAGTCGCCGGTGTGCGTTCCGACGAACCAGGCCTCTGCGGCCGCGCCGTCGTCGTCCACCACCACGTTGGTGATCTCGGGCTCGGCGTCGAACGCCGTCTCGTGCAGGAAGCGGATCGCCTGCTCGGCCGCCTGGGCACCCCGCGTCTGCTGGTCGGTGCCCATGAGCGCGAACTCGATGTCGTCGTCAAAGAATCGGCCGTAGTCGCCACGCGCGAGCAGCGCCTCCGCGTACTGCTGCATCGTCTCGCGAATCTGCTGAGCGGACATCGCTGCCTCCTGGTTCGCGCCGCGGCCGACCGCGCGGGGCCGTCCGAATCGGGTGTTCAGAACGCTCCCACGATCCGGCAGACCCAGTCAAGACAGCGGCCCCGGGTCGATGGGTACAGGCCTCGGCATGGGTTCCAACGACAGCGCGCCGGCGCCGGTCCCGGCCGGCCCGACCCGTAGCGGGCGTCGCCGCATTGCATGGGAAGCAGCAGTCTCAGCGCGGCGCGGTTCACTGTCGCTTTTCGCGCAAAGGAGCAGCGACCCGCCGGCAGACCACCGCTCGGTTTCGTCTGAAGCCGTAGTGCGTGCGCGCGCAGGTCCGGCCGGATTCGGAGAGGGCTAAGCCGCCGCGGCGGACTCAGACGAACACCGCCAGCGGCAGAACCTGAACCGCCGGCGCCTGGAT
>JAXDHC010000611.1:0-6115 GCA_034664705.1 Solirubrobacteraceae bacterium | reverse complement strand
TCTCGTGGACGAACCACGCGTTCCACAGGCCGCCCGCGTACTGGTAGGCGTCCTGGACCCGGCGCGCCTGGGTGTCGGGGAAGATCCGGCCGCTGCGAGCGAGCTCGGGCCGGCGGGCCGCCTCGCGGGGGTCGAGGTCCTCGATCGTCCCGTCGGGCGCGACGACGAAGACGCCCCCGAGCACCGGCCGGCGGACGAGGATGCCCTTGTACTCGAGGTAGGGGACCATGATCCGCGGCCCCCGGGGCGTCTCGAGGGCCACCGGCTCCTCGAGGCGGACGAGGAAGCGGCGCTTGAGGAGCCGCCAGCGCAGGTTGTCGGTGACCTGCAGCCCCGGCGCGACCGACATCTCGGCGTCGATCTGGCGCAGCGACCGGGCGGTCTGCTCGGCGTCGAGCTCGACGAGGCCCTGGCTCTTGCGCGTGAACGTCCGGAACATGCCCTGGGGCGTGCGCAGCGCCGTCCAGCGCAGGCCGTTCTCGGTGTTGACGATCCGGAAGTCGGTGAGCGTCTCGGTCGGGGAGTTGAACGCGCTGCCCGCGTTCTGCTCGGCCACCTCGCGCGGGACGAGGCGCACCTCGCCGCCCGGCGGCAGGCCGTCGATCTGCTCGTACGCCGTGGCCTTGACGATCGCGCGCTCGACGAGCGGGCGCTGCAGCCCGGTCGCGAAGAGGAACACGAGGAACGCCAGCGCCGGGAAGGCGATCAGCCACGCCGGAGGGCGCACGCCCTCGCTGAGGTCCTCGAGCGTCGTCCAGCCGCGCCGCGAGCGGCGCAGGAGCACCGCGCCCACGGCGATGAGCACGACGGGCGGCAGCCACGCCATCGGCGCCGTCCAGGCGAACATCGCGAGTCCGTGCCACATCGGGCGCACGAGCCAGAGCACGACGACGGCGACGATGCCCAGCACGATGGGGATGGGGCGGGGGCGCCGCACGTCGCGACGACTCTAGAGGGTCGCGGCGTCCGCGGCGCCGGAGGGCGCCGATGTCGCTGGACACGCTGTCAGATTTCGCGGCGTGCGAGTCGATCGACCATCCGAGCTCGTGCGCCATCGCGGCACGCGGTTCGCCGCCGCCGTCGTCGACGCGCTCCTCGCGCTCCAGCGGCGGGTCACGGCTGCCGCGTCGTCTTCATCGCCGCGCCGCGCTGAGCAACGTCCTCAGCCGCCGCGGGGCAGCGAGGCGGTGACCCGCGTCCCGGATCCCGGCTCGGAGTCGATCGACAGCCAGCCGCCGTGTGCGGCGAGGCTGTCGGCCAGCCGCGCGAGCGCGACGTGTCCGGGGCCGCGGCCGGCGTGGCGGTGCTCGCCGGCCATGGCGCGTCCGTCGTCCTCCACGCTCAGCGTCACGCCGCCGTCGGCGTCGACGAGCACGACCCGGACCGTCCGCGCCTCGACGTGGACGCTGCGCAGCGTCTCGCGCGCGGCCCGGTGGATCATCTCCGCCGTGTCGCGCGAGAGCGCCTCGTCGAGCTGAGAGTGGACGGCGACCTCGAGGCCGCGGGCGCGCAGCGGCCGCACGAGCGCCTCGATGGCCGCGTTCAGGTCCTGGTTGCCGGGATCGTCGGCGCGGAGGTCCACGAGCAGGTCGCGCAGCCGCGTCATGCTGTCGCGGCACACATCGGCGCCACGACGGAGGATGCCGTCCAGCTCCCCGCCGGACGTCGCGCCGGGGGTCGTCTGGATCGCCGCGGCCTGCAGCTCGTAGGCGACGCCGGCGAGGTCCTGCACGACGCCGTCGTGCAGCTCGCTGGCGATGCGCCCGCGCTCGGCCTGCAGCGCGCGCTCGGCCTCCCGGGCGAGCTGTTCGCGCTCGAGCGCCTCGGCCCGCCGGCGCCGCGTGTGCGACCACGCGAGCGGAAGCTGCACGGCGGCGAGCGCGAGCAGCAGCGCGAAGAGCACGGGCAGGAACTCCTTCCAGATGCGCGTGCTCGCCGCGTCGATGTTGCCGGCGGGGTGGTAGGCCTCGACGAGGACCCGGGCGCCGCTCGCGACGCGCAGGGGGAGGTACACCTCGACGAGACGCCCGCGCCCGCGCTCGAAGCTGTTCTCGGGCCGTGAGAGGTCGGTCACGTCGGCCCGGACGGCGTTGTCGTTGTGCGCCGCGCGCAGGTCCTCGGGCAGCGCGAACCGGCGCCCGATGAGCTCCGTCGCGTCGGAGTAGACGATGCGCCCGTCAGGCGTCCACACCTTGATGCGGACGATCTGGTTGCCGAGCACGCGGTCGCGCACGGCGCGGTCGAGCGCGGCCACGGCGGCGGGGTCGCCGCGCAGGACGTCCGGCGTGACCTGGTTGCTCAGGACGCCGCGCCCGAACGCCACCGTCACCGAGCGTGCGTCGTGCAGGGCCTCGCCGGTCGCCACCTGGCGCAGCACGATGGCGCCGATCGTCCCGACGACGATGAGCAGCGCCACGCTGGACAGGAAGAACTGGACGAGCGCGACGTTCGGACCGGACGGCCGCTCGCGCGCCGGTGGCCGGCCGCCGCGGATGGGGCGGCGACCGGCCCGCGGCGGCGCGATGTCGTCGCTCTCGGTGGCCGGGGCGGGAGGGGGGGCGATCACGCCCGACTGGCTGGGGGTTGCGCTTCCGTGCATGTCATGTGGCCTCGGCACGGAACCATGACCGGCCGTCCGTCGGCCTGGCAATCGGACATCTGGAGTACGACCTCGAGGCCAAGAGTCGGATTCGGAGCGGGCCGTCGGTCAGCTCGCCTCGGGATCCGTCAGCCCGCGCTCGCCCGCCCACAGCGCCGCCTGCGTGCGATCGGCGACGCCGATCTGGCGGTAGATCCGCGTGAGGTGCGCCTTGACCGTCGTGTCGCTGATGCCGAGCCGGCGCCCGATCACCTGATTCGTCAGTCCGGCGGCGACGAGCCTGAGCACTTCCTGCTCGCGCAGGCTCAGCCCCGCGAGGGGGTCGCCCTCGCCCGGCAGCCGCAGGACGGCCCGCGCCGCGCGCGGGTCGAGGGGAGCGCCGCCCGCGGCGGCCACGCGGATCGCGCGCACCACGTCGGCGGCGTGGGCGTCCTTGAGGACATAGCCGATCGCGCCCGCGTCGATCGCCTCGAGGACCCGCGCATTGCCGGCGAACGAGGTCAGCGCGACCACGCGGGCATCCGGGGCCCAGGCGGTGATGCTGCGCGTCGCCGCCACGCCGTCGACCTTCGGCATCACGAGGTCCATCAGCACGACGTCGGGCCGCAGCCGCGCCGCCGCCTCGACCGCCTCGGCGCCGTCGGCCGCCGAGCCGACGACCTGGATGCCGTCCACGCCGTCGAGCAGGACCCGGAGGCCCTCGCGGACGATGGCGTGGTCGTCGCACAGCAGCACGCGGATCGTGTCGGGTGTGGTCATCGGGTTGTGGTCGGGCTCTGCGTCGAGGGCGAGTTCGGTCATCGGCGTTCCTTCTCTCTGGCGCTCCGGTGGCGGTTCGCTGTCGTGCACCTTTTCAGCGGAGAGGTGCACCTTTCGACTCGACATTCGTCCTAGGACCTCGGGTCGCCCCGGGACGTGCGGCGCCGCGTCCGCGGTAGGGTCGCGCGCAGGTCTTAGGACCATCGTCGACTTGCGGGGCGGCGCATCCGGGCGGAGGGTTTCGTGAGCCGGCCGGGCCGTGGCCCGTCGCCGTCGTCCCCCGAACGCCCCCCGCATAACGCCGTGCCTCCGATCAGCCGGATCGCTCCGGTCGAGCCCGACCCTGCCGGCAACCCCGGTGGGAGGACGTGCGCCCGCGTGCCGACCATGGTCCTGACGCCGTCCGCCGCCGAGGGCCTCGCATGACCGTCCGCGTCGTGGTCGCGGAGGACCATCCGCTGGTGCGCGAGGGCGTCGTCGGCGCGCTGGACCGGGACGCGGAGATCGACGTGGTCGGCGTCGCCGAGGACGGCCTCGCCGCGATGGAGCTCGCGGGCGAGCACGAGCCGGACGTCGTCGTGCTCGACCTGAGCCTCCCACGGCTCGACGGCGTGGGCGTCCTCGAGCGCCTGCGCGTGGAGCTGCCGCACGTGCGCGCCCTGGTCCTCACGGCGAACGAGAGCCAGGAGAGCGTGCTCGGGGCGCTCGACGCCGGCGCGGCCGGCTATCTCTCCAAGCGCACGACCGGCGCGACGCTCTGCCAGGCCGTGCGAACGATCCACGGCGGCGGCTCGGTGATCGCGCCGGACCTCGCCGGTCACCTGCTCCGGGCGGCGGGCCGCCGCCCGGACGAGGGGTCCGCGGCGCGCGCGCTGCTGGAGGACCGCGAGCTCGAGGTCGTGCGTCTCGTCGCCGAGGGCCTGACCGACACCGAGATCGCCGGGCGGCTCTACCTGTCCCCGCGCACAGTGCAGAACGACCTCTCCCGCGTGCGGGAGAAGACGGGGCTGCGTCGGCGCCAGGAGCTGGCGCGCTGGGCGGCGGAGCACGACCTCGCCTGACGGCCGCCGGTCAGGCGTGCAGCGCGAGACGGCGGCTGGCGACGACGGCCGTGAAGGCCTCGACGACGGCCGGATCGAACTGGTCGCCGGCGCACCGGCGGAGCTCGGCGAGCGCGTCGGTCGCGGTTCGCGACGCGCTGTAGGCCCGGTCCTCCACCATGGCGTCGAACGCGTCGCAGACCGCGATGATCCGGCCGCCGAGGGGGATGGTGTCCCCCGCGAGGCCGTCCGGGTAGCCGTTGCCGTCGTAGCGCTCGTGGCTGGCGCGCACGAGCTCCGCGACGGGGGCGAGCGCCGGCGCTCCGGCGACGATGCGCTCGCCGATGAGGGTGTGGCGACGCATGAACGCGAGCTCCTCCTCGTCGAGCGGCCCGGGCTTGTGGATGATCGTGTCGGGGATCGCGACCTTGCCGATGTCGTGCAGCTCGGCGGCATGGCGCACCTGCGCGGTCTGCTGTTCGTCGAGCCCGAGCTCCTCGGCCACCGCCACGGCGAGAAGCGCCACGCCGTCGACGTGCTCGCCGAGCTCGGGGTGGCGCTCGGCCAGGACCCGCAGGAGGACGTCCTTGCTCTGGCGGTCCGCGCCGAGGCGGCTGCTGACCTTCCGTGCGTACATCCGCTGGTCGGCGAGGCGGAGCGCCTCGGTCGCGTCGTGCGCCTCCGCGGGGATGAGGGCCGCGCCGCTGGCGGCGGTCACCTCGAAGCCCTCGCCGTGCTCGGCGAGGGCGGCGAGCGCGGCCTGCTCGACCTGGACGCGCGCGGCGGCGTCGGCGAGCACGCAGAACTCGTCGCCGCCGAGGCGGTAGGCGCGGCCGGCCGGCGCGACGGCGGTCTGCAGCGCGGTGCCGAGCCGGGTCAGCAGCGCGTCGCCCGCGAGATGGCCGAAGGTGTCGTTGTACGTCTTGAAGCCGTTGAGGTCGCACAGGATCAGGGTGGCCGGCTCGGTGGCGCCCCGGGAGATCCGGCGCTCGAGGTCGTCGAGGAGGCGCCGGCGGTTGCTCAGGCCGGTCAGGAGGTCGGTCTCCGCGGCGCTCCGCAGGTCGCGGCCCTGCGCGCGCAGCCCGAGCGCCCCGAGCGCGCCGAGCAGCAGCGCGGCGAGGAGCATCCCGATGGGCGCGACGCCGAGGCTGTCGAGCAGCGAGGGCGCCGGCGCGGCCGCGGTCGTCACCAGCAGCCAGTCGTTCGCGTTGCCGGCGTCGCGCCGCACCCGGCGGTACGCCGACGGACGGCCGTCCACGTCCACGATGCCCGATGTGCCCGCCCGCCGCGCGAGCCCGGCGAACCGGCGGTCGCCCGGCACGCCGAGCGGCGCGCCGACGCGCTGCGGCCGGTCGCCCTCGAGGACGACGCGGCCGGTCGAGGCGTCGACCACGCGCAGATCCATGTCGGGGGCGTCGTCCGCCGCGGCCTGGCGGAAGCTCTCGATCGTGACCTCGAAGTGCACGATCGACCGCGCCACGCCGTCGAGGGACGGGATCGGCGTGGCGTTCGCGACGACCCACTCCTTCGTGTCGGGCGAGACGTACGGCCGGGCCTGGTGGACCTCGCCGGGCTCCAGCGCGAGCGCCGGGGCGAAGAACGGCGCCTTCGCCTCCTGGGTGGACAGCTCCGCGGGCCGGGCGACCCGGCCGCGCACGACGCGCGCGGCCTCCGAGCCGCTCGCGTCGATGAAGCACGCCTCGCCGATGCTCGACGG
>JAXDHC010000610.1:0-14794 GCA_034664705.1 Solirubrobacteraceae bacterium | reverse complement strand
AGCAGCGCCTGGCCGACGCCGGCGACGTTGCCGTGGCCGAAGATGCCGAAGCAGCCGGCGATGAGGCGCTGCTGCACGCCGTCGCGCTCGCTGTACTGGCTCTCGAGGAACCGCACGAGCGCCTGCGCGGTCGTCAGCCGGATGGTGGACGGGGTCATGCGTGCCTCCGCGCGGACGTCATGGGCAGCCTCGGGTCGACCGCCTGGCCGTCCCAGCTCTTGCGGATCCAGGCGTGGTCGGGGTCGTCGGTGAAGCGCCACGCGCGCTCGCCGGGGCCGGCCATCACGTTGAGGTAGTACAGGTCGTAGCCCGGCGGCGCCATCGACGGGCCGTGGTAGCCGTGGGGCAGGAGCACGACGTCGCCGGAGCGCACCTCCGCGCACACGTCGATCTCGCGGCCGGCCCGCGAGCCGTACACCCGCTGGTAGCCGAACCCCGGCGCCCCGTCCGGCCCGTCGCCGACCTCGAAGTAGTAGATCTCCTCGAGCGCCGTCTCCTCCCCCGCCCGCTCCTCGTCGTGCTTGTGCGGCGGGTAGGACGACCAGTTCCCCGCCGGGGTGAGCACCTCGACGGCGATGAGGCGGTCGGCCGCGAAGGCCTCCGGCGCGCAGAAGTTGTTCACCTGCCGGCTCGCCTGCCCGGCGCCGCGCAGCTCGACCGGCACGTCCTCGGCCGCGACGCGGCGGGGCTCCAGCCGGCGGCCCGCGCGGGCGCTCGGCAGCGCGAAGCGCCCACCGCCCTCGGAGGCGATCGTGACGCGTGCGGCGCGCGGGACGTAGGCGAAGTCGGTCACCGCGGAGAACACGTCGTCGCGGCCCTCCAGGGCGAACGTCTCCCCGTCGCAGCCGACCTCGCATGCGCCGCTGAGGGGCAGGACGATCAGCTCGTCGTCCCCCGTGCGGAAGGTGTGCGACCCGCCGGGCGCGAGCACGAGGACGTGCAGCCCGCTGAAGCGCCAGCCGGCGTCCTCGGGCGAGACGGCCAGCGCGAAGTCCGGGCCGGCGGTCTCGCCGTGGCGCACGACGCGGTCACGCATCGACGGCCTCCACGAGCATCGCCTCGACCTCGTGCTCCTCGGGCATCGCGTCGGCGCATGCGAGCCGGCCGGCCACGTACGCGCCCGCGGCGTTGCCGAAGCGCATGATGCGCTCGAGCTCCCAGCCGGCGAGCAGCCCGTGGCACAGCGCGCCGCCGAAGGCGTCGCCGGCGCCGAGCCCGTTGACGACCTCGACGGGCACCGGCGGGACCTCCACGATCCTGTCGCCGTCGTCGGCCAGCACGCCCTTGGGGCCCTGCTTGACGACGGCGAGCTCGACGCCCCGGCGCCGCAGCGCGGCGGCCGCCTCGCGCGGCCGGCGCTCGCCCACGGCGGTCTCGCACTCGTCGAGGTTGCCGACGGCGACCGTCACGTGCGGCAGCGCCTGCTGCACCCACTCGCGGGCGTCCTCGCGCGAGGGCCAGAACATCGGGCGGTAGTCAAGGTCGAGGATCGTGATGCCCGCCCGCCCCCGGGCCCGTAGCGCCTCGAGCGTGGCGGAGCGGCTGGGCTCCTGCGACAGCCCGGTCCCCGTGACCCAGAAGACGCGCGCCTCGCGGATCGCGTCGTCGTCGAGCTCCGAGGCGCGGATCTCGAGGTCCGGCGCCTTCGGCTCACGATAGAAGTACAGCGGGAAGTCGTCGGGCGGGAAGATCTCGCAGAAGGTCACCGGCGTCGGCAGCCCCGGCACCTCGGTCACGTAGCGGTCGTCCACGCCGAAGCGCCGGAGCGCGTCGTGCAGGAAGGCGCCGAACGGGTCGGCGCCCGTGCGCGTGATCACCGCGCTGTCGCGGCCGTACCGCGCGGCGGCCACCGCGACGTTCGTCGCGCTGCCCCCGAGGTACTTGCCGAACGACTCCACCTCGCGCAGCGACACCCCGGTCTGCAGCGGATAGACGTCCACGCCGATCCGCCCCATCGTCAGGACATCGAAGGCCATCGCCTCTCCTCACCAGCCCGCGTGGTCCGAGAGCCACGCCCGGTTGCGCTGTTGCTCCGCCGCGGCGTCCGCAAACGCGCCGTGGCCGTCCAGGACCCGATCCTGCTCGATCACGAGCCAGCCCGCGTAGCCCGCGTCGTCCAGCGCACCGCAGAAGCCGTCCAGGTCCACGTCGCCGTCGCCGAGCGCGCAGAACAGCCCGCGCCGCCATGCCGTCAGCGTGTCCGCCCGCTCGGCCTTGACCCGCTCGAGCACGTCGAGGCGCACGTCCTTCAGATGCACCGCGCAGATGCGGTCGGCCCAATCGCGCAGCGCGGCGATCGGGTCCGCGCCGGCCACCGCGAGGTGACCGCTGTCGAGCAGCAGCGGCACGTCGGTGTCCTCCAGGAGGCGCTCGATCTCCGCCTGCCCCTCCACGTACGTCGAGGTGTGATGGTGGAACACCGGGTCATAGCCGCGCTCGCGCGCCGCCTCGGCCGCGCGGCTCACGCCCTCCACGAGCGTCCCCCACCGCCGCTCGTCCAGCCGCAGCGAGGCGTCCTCGCCGCCTCGACCGGGATTCGCGATGCGCTCGGGGCCGCCGGCGTCGCACAGCACCGGCCGCGCGCCGTCGGCGTCGGCCGCGTCGAAGAGGTCGAGGGTGTGGCGCAGCCCGGCGAAGCCCGCGTCCCAGCGCGCGCGCTCGCTGAAGGCGATGGGCACGAAGCCGCCCACCAGCGAGAGCTCGTTGGCCTCCAGCCGCCGACGCAGCTCGTCGCCCTCGCCGAGGTACCCCGGCGGCCCCAGGTCGGTGCCGGCGTAGCCGGCGCCGCCGATCGCCTCGAGCACCCGCACCGGGTCCGGCACCGCGAAGTCCGTGCCGACCGTCATCTCGAACGCGCCGTAGCTGAGCGGGGCATTGGCCACCTTGACGGCGCTCACCGGACGGCCTCGGCCTCGCGCGTCGCGGAGCGGTCCACGGCCTCCCAGGCGCCGCTGTCCGACGAGCGCTCGATCGCCTCCAGCACGCGCGCGCAGGCCACCATCTCGTCCACGCCGGGCTCGCGCTGCTCGCCGTCGCGAATCGCCTCGAGGAAGTTCCCGGCCTCGATGACGCGCAGGTCGTCATAGCCCATCGGCACGCCCGCGCCGGGCTGGAAGGCGCCGAAGTCACCGTGCTGCGGGCCGGCGAGGACCGTCGCGTAGCCCTCGTCGGCGCCGTCGTCGGAGAGCTGGAAGCGCTCCAGCTCGTTCATGCGCTCGAGCTCCCAGGCGAGCGCGCCGCGCGTGCCGTGCACCTCGAAGCGCATCTGCACCCGGGGGCCGACGATCACGCGGCTGGCCTCGAGCGAGCCGACCGTGCCGCCGGCGAGCTGGAACAGCGCGGCGGCCCAGTCCTCGTTCTCGACGTCGACGAGCTCGTCCGTCCGCACCCGGCTGAAGTGCGTGCCCTCGCCGACCGGCATCGGCGGCCGGCGCGGGATCATCGTCGCCGTGCGTCCGCTGAGGCGGTCGATCGGGCCGACGAGGAAGTGCGTCATGTCGACGACGTGGGCCATGAGGTCGCCGAGCGCGCCGGACCCGGCGTCCTCGCGCAGGAACCGCCACGACGCGGCGGCGTCGGGCCGGTTGGCGTAGTCGGCCAGGAAGACGCCGCGGTAGTGCGTCACGTCGCCGATCTCGCCCGCCGCGATGAGCGCCCGCGCGTGCTGCACGGCGGGCGCGAACCGGTAGCAGAAGCCCACGTTCGTGAGAACGCCGGCCCGCCGCGCGGCCTCGGCGACCGCCGCCGTGTCTTCCAGCCCGCGGCCGACGGGCTTCTCGACCCACACGTGCTTGCCCGCGGCGACCGCGGCGGTCGCGACCTCGCGGTGCATCGCGTTGGGCAGCGTGATGCTGACGACGTCCACGCCGGGGTGGTCGATCACCGCGCGCCAGTCGTCGGTCGTCGCCGCGAAGCCGACGCGCTGGGCCTGCGCCCGGCGCTCCGGGGCCACGTCGGCGGCGACGGCGAGGCGCGGCCGGACGCCGATGGCGGGGAAGTGCTCGAGCACCCGGCGGTACGAGGCCGCGTGCACCCGTCCCATCCACCCGAACCCGATGACGCCGATGCCGATCTCTCGCTCCATCCCTCTCTCCTCGCCGCACATGCCCTGAACGGTTCGACCCACGGTCTTACTGGAATCGATTCCAGTGATCTGGGAAGGATTCCAGAGCCCAAGCGGAACTGTCAAGCCCGAGCACGCTCGCCGCCCCTCAGCCGACGGGACAGCCGCACGAGCGCCGCACCCGCAGCTCGAGCGGCACGCGCTCGATCGCGCTCTCCGTCGTGCCGCCGTCGCCCCCACCAAGCGCCGCGAGCAGCAGCTCGGCCGCGCGGCACCCGAGCTGGCGGTCGTGCCGGTCCAGCGACGTGACCGGCGGGTCGAGCAGGCCGGCATGGGTGGGCTCGTCGAAGGAGACGACGGCGATGTCGTCCGGCACGCGGACGCGCTGCTCGTGGAGCGCCTCGAGGACGCCGAGCGTGAGCGTGTCGGCGCCGGCGACGATCGCCGTGGGCGCGCGGTCGAGGGCGAGCAGCTCGGTGGTGAGCGCGGTGGCGACGGTGTCGGTCAGCCGCGCGTCGCTCGTGCGCACGTACTCGGGCGGCAGCGCGAGCCCGGCGCGGCCCATCGCCGCGCGGAACCCGTCCAGGCGCTCGCGGCCGGACCGGTGGGTGGAGACGACCTCGCCGGGCATCACGGCGGCCGGCGGGCCGAGATAGGCGATGCGCTCGTGCCCGTGCACGTCCACGAGGTGGTCGACGAGCAGGCCGATGCCCTCCTCGTTGCACAGCGCCACCGCGCCGGCGCCGATGTCGAGCGGCACGTTGTCGAAGAACACCGCGGGGACGCCGATGTCCCGGTAGCCGCCGGACGTGGCCAGGATCACGCCGTCGACCTGATGCGCGCGGAGCGTCCGCAGCGCAGCCGCCTCGCGGTCCGCGGCGCGCTCGGTGTTCATCACGAGGACGTGGTAGCCGGAGCGCTCGAGCGTCTCCTGCGCCCCCTTGAGCGCCCGCGCGTAGAACGCGATCGCGACGTCGGGGACCAGGAGGCCGATGGCCATCGTCGAGCCGCGGCGCAACGAGCGGGCGAGGTGGTTCGGCTCGAAGCCCAGGCGCTCGACGGCGGCCCAGACGCGCTCCCGCGCGGCCGGGCTGACGTTGGGCCCACCGGACATCGCCCGCGACGCGGTCGCCCGCGACACGCCCGCGGCGGCCGCGACGTCCGCGAGGGTCGGTCGCCGCTGGACGGGACGTTGCTCAGCCATCCGGCGAACCCTAACGGTGCTTGACAAACGATTTCAGAACTGATTAGGGTGCCGCCGCGGTTGGAATCGATCTCAGTTCTGTTTAGAGGACGAGACTTGACCGGAGTGTTCCCGGGGAGGGACGCTCCACACGACAGACGTCGCCGCCGGCCGCGCAGGGCACGGTGGGACCGTCCGACCAGAGGAGAGGTACGCATGTGGGAACTTCGTAGGCACTCCGCCCGGAGTGGTCCGGCGAGGCTGCTCGCGGTCGGCTCCGCGGCCGCCGTCCTGGTGCTCGGCGTGGCCGCGTGCGGCGGCAGCGACAACGGCGGCGGGGGCAGCAGCGGAGGCAGCGGCGCCTCGGCCAGCGGCGAGAAGGTGACCGTCGGCCTGATCGTCAAGCGCGAGTCCAACCCCTTCTTCGTGAAGATGATCGACGCGGCCAAGAAGGCCGCCGCTGAGAACAACGTCGAGCTCATCACCGCGGCCGGCAAGACCGACGTCGACAACCAGAGCCAGGTCACCGCGCTGGAGAACATGACGACGCGCGGCGCGAAGGGCATCCTCATCGTCCCGGCCGACTCGAAGGCCGTCGTCCCCGCCATCAAGAAGGCGCGCGACGCCGGCGTCACCGTCATCGCGCTCGACACCCCCACCGAGCCGCAGAGCGCGGTCGACGCGCTCTTCGCGACGGACAACCTCAAGGCCGGCGAGCTGATCGGCCAGTGGGCGAAGGCCAAGATGGCGGGCAAGAAGGCGAAGATCGCGCTGCTCGACCTCGCGCCGGGCATCTCCGTCGGCCAGCTGCGCCACGACGGCTTCCTGAAGGGCTACGGCATCAAGGACGGCGACCCGCAGATCGTCGGCGCGGTCAACACCGAGGGCGACACCGCGAAGGGCCAGGCCGGCATGGAGCAGCTGCTCCAGAAGGACCCGAACATCAACCTCGTCTACTCGATCAACGAGCCCTCGGGCTTCGGGGCGGCGACCGCGCTGAAGTCCGCGGGGAAGAAGCCGAGCGACGTCACGATCGTCTCGGTCGACGGCGGCTGCGACGCGATCAAGCGCGGCATCAAGACCGGCGTGATCGACGCGACCTCGCAGCAGTACCCCCAGAACATGGCCGCCCAGGGCGTCAAGGCCATCGCCGCGGCGGCGCGCGGCGGCAAGAAGCCGTCCGGCTACACCGACACGGGCGTGAACCTCATCACCGCCGACGCGCAGACGGGGGTCGCCTCCAAGGACGCGGCCTACGGCACGGAGAACTGCTGGGGCTAGTCACCGGCGCACGCGCGAGCGGACGCGGCCGGCCGCCTGGGCCGGCCGCCTCCCCCGCCGGCGCTCGTGACGCCGCCCTGGCCAGGGAGGACACCAGTGACCACACAGCCTCAGACAGAGCCCGCCGGGCCCCCCGCGCCCGGCGTCGGCACGCCCCCCGAGCCGCCGGGAGGAGCGGGCCGGTCGGTCCCCAAGGTCTCCGGGGACCGCGTCGCGCAGCTCGGCCCGCTGTTCGCGCTGCTGCTCGCGTGCATCTTCTTCGCCACCCAGTCCGACCGCTTCCTGACGGGCGGCAACTTCTCGCTCATCGTCCAGCAGGTCATGGTGATCGGCACCCTGGCCATCGGCCAGACGCTCATCATCCTCACGGCCGGCATCGACCTGTCCTGCGGCACCGTCATGGCGTTCGGATCGATCGTCATGAGCAAGCTCGCCGTCGACAGCGGCGTGCCGCCGCTCATCGCGATCCTCGTCGGCATCGCGGCGTGCGCCGTGTTCGGCTTCGTGAACGGGGCGCTGGTGACCGGCCTGAACCTCCCGGCGTTCATCGTGACGCTGGGCACGTTCAACATCGCCTTCGCGCTGACGCACATCTACTCCAAGGACGAGACGGTCTCGAACCTGCCGAGCGTGATGACGAAGCTCGGGGAGTCGTTCAAGATCGGCAGCACGGCCGTGACGTACGGCTCGCTGCTCACGCTGCTGCTCTTCGCGATCGCGTGGTTCGTGCTGACGCAGACGGCCTGGGGCAGACGCGTGTACGCGATCGGCGACAACGCCGAGGCGACGCGCCTGATGGGCATCCCGGTCAAGAAGCAGCTGCTGGCGATCTACGTCGTGGCGGGCGCGGTCTACGGCATCGCCGCGCTGCTGCTCATCGCGCGCACGAGCGTCGGCGATCCGAACGCGGGCCAGAGCGACAACCTGGACGCGATCACCGCGGTGGTGCTCGGCGGCACGAGCCTCTTCGGCGGCCGCGGCACCGTCGTCGGCACCCTGATCGGTGCGCTGATCGTCGGCGTGCTGCGCAACGGCCTCGTCCTCATGGGCGTGGCGTCGATCTACCAGGTCCTCATCACGGGCATCCTGGTCATCGTCGCCGTGTCCGTCGACCAGCTCGCGCGGAGGCGCGCATGACCGAGAACCAGACCCCAATCCTCTCCGCCAAGGGGATCGTCAAGCGCTACGGGTCGGTCACCGCCATCGACGGCGCCGACTTCGAGCTGTACCCGGGCGAGATCCTCGCCGTCATCGGCGACAACGGCGCGGGCAAGTCGAGCCTCATCAAGGCGCTCTCGGGCGCCGTGATCCCCGACGAGGGCGAGATCCGCCTCGACGGCGAGCCGGTGCACTTCAGGTCGCCGCTGGAGGCCCGCCGGGCCGGGATCGAGACGGTCTACCAGGACCTGGCCGTCGCCCCCGCGCTCGACATCGCGACCAACCTGTTCCTCGGCCGCGAGAAGCGCCGCGCCGGGCCGCTGGGCAGCGTGCTGCGCATGGTCGACAAGAAGGGCATGCGCGCGGAGGCCGACCGGCAGATGAAGGCCCTGCAGATCGGCATCCGCTCGATGGCCCAGGCCGTCGAGACGCTGTCGGGCGGCCAGCGCCAAGGCGTCGCGGTGGCCCGGGCCGCCGCATGGGCACGCAAGCTCGTCATCATGGACGAGCCCACGGCCGCCCTCGGCGTCCGCGAGTCCGGCCAGGTCCTCGAGCTCATCAAGCGCGTGCGCGACAATGGCCTGCCCGTCATCCTCATCAGCCACAACATGCCGCACGTCTTCGAGATCGCCGATCGCATCCACATCCACCGCCTCGGCAAGCGGGTGGGCATCGTGACCCCGAAGACGCACACCATGCACGAGGTCGTCGGCATCATGACCGGCGCCGTCGTGCACGACCTCGAGCACCCCGGGAATGGGGATCGCCCGCCGGCCGGCCCCGCGGCCGACACGCGTGCCGACGGGCCTGCCGCCACCGCTCCGTGACCACTGGCGCGCCCGGTCCATGACTGGGCGTCGCCCATCGCGCGCCGCCGCCGCGCTGGACGCGCCCCCGCCGCGGCGCGGCGGCGCGGCGGTCGCCGTCGCCGAGCGGCGCGGGCCGGTCCATCCCCTTCTGCTCGGGGCCGCGCTCGTCCTCGTCGCGTTCAGCCTGCGCCCGACGATGACGTCGCTGCCGCCGCTGCTCGCCGACATCGAGCGCGAGCTCGGCCTGTCGGGGGCGACGGCCGGGCTCCTCACCGCGCTTCCGGTGCTCTGCATGGCGCTGGCGGCGCCGGCGTCGCACCGCGTGGCCCATCGCTACGGGCGGGAGGCGACGGTGCTCGGCGCGATCGCCCTCATCGCCGTGGGCGACGCGCTGCGGCTCGCCGGCGCGTCGCTGCCGGCGCTCTTCGGCGCCACGCTCCTGGCAGGGCTCGGGATCGCGGCGTGCGGCGTCGTCCTGCCGGGGATCGTGAAGGAGTTCTTCCCCGGGCGCGAGGGCGCCGCGACGGCGGGCTACCTCACCGCGATGATGCTCGGCGCCGCCGTCGCCCCCGCGGTGGCCGTGCCGCTCGAGCACCTGCTCGGCTCCTGGCAGGCGTCGCTGGCGACCTGGGCGCTGCCGGCGGGCGTCGCCGCCGCGGTCTGGCTCGTCGTGACGACGCGGATGAACGAGCGCGAGCCCGAGGAGGAGGCGCATCCCGGCCGGCTGCCGTGGGGCGCCCGCGGGGCCTGGCTCCTCGCCGGCTTCATGAGCACGCAGTCGGCCCTCGCCTACGCGTACATCGGCTGGCTGGCGCCGGCCTACGAGGCGCGCGGGTGGAGCCCCGGGAGCGCCGGCCTGCTGCTCGGGGCGCTGCACCTCGCCCAGCTCGTCTCCTCGCTCGTGCTTCCCGTCCTCGCGGACCGCTTCGCCGACCGCCGGCCGCCGCTCGTGATCGCCGTCGCCGGCACGGTCGTGGCGTCCGCGTGGCTCTGGCTGCTGCCTGACGCGGTTCCGTGGGTCGCGACGGCGCTGCTCGGGCTCGGGCTCGGCGGCGGCTTCTCGCTCGGGCTCGTCCTCATCGTCGACTACGCCGCGCATCCGGGCGCGTCGGGCCGCCTCGCGGCCATGGTGTTCCTCGTCTGCTACTGCGCGGCTGCGCTGCTCCCGGTCGTCGTGGGCGCGCTGCGCGACGCCACCGGCGGGTTCGCGCTGCCGTTCGGCCTGCTGGTCATCGTCGCCGCGGCGCAGCTCGCGCTCGGCACGCGGCTCGGGCCGGCGTACCGCGGCCGCGTCGTATAGCCGACGAGGGCGGTGAGCGGCGCGGGCGGTGCCGCTCACCGCGTCCGCGACGGTCCTATCGCGGGACTCTCGTGCTGCCGAGCCGGGTCCCGATTGAGCGGGTCGCCGGCCGCTGCACCATCACGCATAGGTCGCGCGCCCGCGCGCGCAACAGCGCCCGTGCGCCCACGTCTGTCGCGCACCGGTCGCCCGGGGTGGAGAACCGACCGCCGCGGCCTACCTCAGTGTGCAGCGATGTCCCATCCGCCCATGGACCGCGCAACGCGAGCCCGCCAGCCTTCGCCGGGCGTCGGCCCGATGCCGCCGCGCGGCGACACGCCGGCGGCGGCACGGGGCAGCAGCAGCAGGCGTCGCCCCCGCAGCATCGAGTCGGCGGTCGTGCGGCAGTACCTGTCCGACCTGCGCTCGGCCTCCGGCCGCGCCCAGCGCCCGCCGCCCTGACGGCGTCCCGCCGGCCCGATCCTCGATCATGGGCCGACGGCAAGGGACGACAGGAGGAACCGACGTGGAGTATCGCCAGCTTGGGAGCTCGGGCCTGCGGGTGCCCGCGCTGTCCCTCGGCACGATGACGTTCGGCGGCCGCGGCGGCTTCGCATCGGTCGGGTCGACCGACGTCGAGGGCGCGTCGCGCCAGATCGACCGCTGCCTCGCCGCGGGCGTGAACCTCATCGACACCGCCGATGTCTACTCGGGCGGGCTGTCGGAGGAGATCGTCGGCCAGGCGCTGCGCGGGCGGCGCGACGACGTCCTGCTCGCCACGAAGGCGCGCTTCGCGATGGGCGACGGACCCAACGATGCCGGCCTCTCGCGCCACCACCTCATCCGGGCGTGCGAGGCGAGCCTGCGCCGCCTGCAGACCGACCACATCGACCTCTACCAGCTGCACGAGTGGGACGGGCAGACCCCGCTCGAGGAGACGCTGGAGGCGCTCGACGACCTCGTGCGCTCGGGCAAGGTCCGCTACGTCGGGTGCTCGAACTACTCCGCCTGGCACGTCATGAAGGCGCTCGGGATCTCCGAGCGCCGCGGGCTGCCGCGCTTCGTCAGCCAACAGATCTACTACTCGCTCCAGGCCCGCGAGGCGGAGTACGAGCTCGTGCCGATCAGCGTCGACCAGGGCCTCGGGATCTTCGTGTGGAGCCCGCTGGCGGGCGGTCTGCTCTCCGGCAAGTACCGCCGTGACGCGACGGCGCCCGAGGGATCGCGGCACCTCACGGACTGGAACGAGCCGCCCGTGCGCGACGAGGACCAGCTCTACGACGTCATCGACGCGCTCGTCGAGATCGCCGCGACGCACGAGGTCTCGGCGGCCCAGGTCGCGCTCGCGTGGCTCCTCGGTCGCCCGGGCGTCACGTCGGTGATCGTCGGCGCCCGGACGGACGAGCAGCTCGCCGACAACCTCGCGGCGGCCGAGCTCGTGCTCGGCGACGAGGAGCGCGCGCGGCTGGAGCAGCTGAGCCGGCCGGCGCTGCTGTATCCGTACTGGCACCAGGCCAAGACGGCGGCCGACCGGCTGGGCCCGGCCGACCTCACGCTGCTGGGGCCCCACCTCGAGACGTAGGCGCCGCTCCGCCGCGCTTCTGCATCAATATCGCCGTGCAGAACGTCCACGCGATGCGCCCGGAGGTGCGGGCGGACTACGAGCGGGCGCTCGAGCACGTCCACGGCGACGAGGCGTTCGCCACGCGCTTCGAGCGCTTCTTCACCGAGCTGCGCGACCCGCTCGTCGCCGTGTACGGCGCCGACGAGCGCTTCCCCGAGCAGTGGCGCGCGCTGCTCGACGCCGTCGCGCGCGCCGCCGCCGCCCGCGACCCGGAGCTGCGGCGGCTGGATCACGAGCGCGAGATCACCGCCGACTGGCTCCAGCGCGAGCAGACGGTCGGGTACGTCACGTACGTCGACCGCTTCGCCGGGACGCTGGGAGGCGTGCGCGAGCGCCTGCCCTACCTGCGCGAGCTGGGCATCACCTACCTGCACCTCATGCCGCTGCTGCGCGCGCGCCCGCAGCCGAACGACGGCGGCTACGCGGTCGCCGACTACGGGGCCGTCGAGCCGGCGCTCGGCACGATGGACGACCTGCGCGCGCTCGGCGCCGACCTGCGCGCGCACGGCATGGCGCTGTGTGTCGACGTCGTGCTCAACCACACCGCCCGCGAGCATCCGTGGGCGCAGGCCGCGGTGGCCGGCGACGAGCGCATGCTCGCCTTCTACCGCACGTTCCCCGACCGCACGGAGCCCGACGCGTACGAGGAGACGCTGCCGGAGGTCTTCCCCGACATGGCCCCGGGGAACTTCACGTGGGTGCCCGAGCTCGGCCGCTGGGTGTGGACGACGTTCAACGACTACCAGTGGGACCTGGACTACACGAACCCCGAGGTCTTCCGGGCCATGGCCGAGGTCATACTCGACCTCGCGGCGACGGGCGTGGACGTGCTGCGCCTCGACGCCGTGCCGTTCCTCTGGAAGCGCAAGGGCACGAACTCCCAGAACCAGCCCGAGGTGCACGAGCTGCTCCAGGCGTTCCGCGCCGCGATGCGGATCGCCGCGCCGGCGGTTGCCTTCAAGGCCGAGGCGATCGTCGCGCCGCGCGATCTCGTCGCCTACCTCGGCACGGGTCGCCACGAGGGCAAGGAGTGCGACCTCGCCTACCACAACGTCCTCATGGTGCTGCTGTGGAGCTCGCTGGCAACCCGGCGCGTGGGGCTGATGACCGAGACGCTGCGCGCCATGCCGGCCGTGCCGTCGGGCGCGGGGTGGCTGACGTACGTCCGCTGCCACGACGACATCGGCTGGGCGATCACCGAGGAGGACGCCGCGCGCGTCGGCGAGAGCGGCCCCCTGCACCGGCGGTTCCTGGCCGACTTCTACGCCGGCGAGTTCCCCGGGTCCTTCGCCCGCGGCGCGCGCTTCCAGCCCGACCCGCACACCGGCGAGGCGCGGACGAGCGGCATGGCGGCGTCGCTGGCCGGGCTCGACGGGGCGCTCGCGACGGGCGACGAGGCCGCCGTCGAGCTGGCGGTCCGCCGGGTGCTCCTCCTGTACGCGCTCGCGTTCGCGTTCGGCGGCCTGCCGCTCGTCTACATGGGCGACGAGATCGGCCTGCGCAACGACGACGGCTGGCAGGCCGACCCGGCGCGGCGCGGCGACAACCGCTGGATGCACCGTCCGCCGATGGACTGGACGGCCGCCGAGCGCCGCCACGGCCCGGAGACGGTCGAGGGGCGCCTGTGGAGCGGGCTTCGGCGCCTCGTCGCCGCGCGCGGCGCCACGCGGGCGGTGCACGCCCAGGGTCGCTCCGAACCGGTGTGGACCGGCAGCGACCACGTCTTCGGGCTGTGGCGCGAGCACGCCGGCCACCGGCTCCTCGTGCTGGCCAACGTCAGCCCCGAGCGCCAGGCGGTCGACCTGCGGGTCGCGCACGAGCGCGGCGTCGGCCTGCCGGGATCGGAGGACCCGGGCCCCGACGGACGGCCGCTGCGCCGGGAGGACGACGCGCTCGCGCTCGAGGCCTACCAGCACGCGTGGCTGCGCGGATGAGCCGCGCGGACGCCGCGCCGCTGCGCTAGCGGTCGAGCAGGCGCCCGGCCGTGCGGCCGACCGGACGGCGGAGGGCCTGGAACATGACGGCCGCGGCCGCGCCGCCCGCGGGCAGCGCGAGGAGGCCGCCCACGAGCACGGCCGCGGCCCCGCCGGTCAGCAGGCACAGGAGACCCATGAGGGTCATGAGGGTGGCGGCGGCGTGGACGCCGAGATGTCGCATGTCGAGTTGCATGAAAGCGTCCGTGTCGGGCGTGGGTCACCAGTTCCATCGGCCGTGCGGGCGGATTGGTCGACGGTCGCTGGCCATTCGTACGAGCGGCGGCGCGTTCCGTGGCGCCGGAGCGCTTTCAGGCCCGCTCGCGCAGGCCCTGGGCGACGAGCCGCTCGTAGTGCTCCGCCCTGACGTCGTAGACCGTGCGAAAGCCGCCGCGGACCTCGCCGTGGCGGTTCTTGAGCGGCAGCCGGCGCCCGGGCATGCTCAGCTCGTCGTCGTAGTCGAGGTCGAGCGCGAGCGACCCCGGCGCGCGCTTCTCGACGGTGAGGATGCAGCGCGTCTCCGGCGTGAGGCCGAAGCGGAACGTCTCGCCCGCGAACAGCTCCAGGTAGGCGCCGAGCGGGATGAGCTCGTCGCCGTGCCTGAGGACGAGGCGGCTCGTGTACGGCGTGAGCAGGCGGTCGTCGACGGCCGGGCCCCAGGGGTAGTCCCAGTTCGCCTCCCCGACGTGCAGGATCGCCCGGCCGCCGGGTCGCAGGACGCGGCACACCTCCTCGACGAAGGCGGCCTTGTCGTGCATGAAGCGGATCGTGACCGCGGAGACGACGAGATCGACGCTCTCGTCGGGCAGGCGCAGGCGCGTCGCGTCGTAGAAGTGGATGTCGGGCAGCTCGAAGCCGTCGACGTCGGCCTCCGGGACGATCTCGTACGTGCGCGCGACCGCGCGGAGGTCCTCGCGCGACCCGATCCCCGACTTGTAGCCGAGGTCGATGCCGTGGAAGGCGACGTCGTCGTCCCGGAAGCGCCAGGCGAGCTCGAGCAGCGCGCGGCCGTGGCCGAAGCCCACCTCGAGGACGTCGATGGGCGTGCGCTGCGCGAGGAGCGCGGACACGGCGGCCTCGACGCCCCCGGCGGCGCGCAGCAGGCGCTCGATCTCCCGCAGCCCGCGGGTACGGTCCTCGGTCGGCATGGCGGCTATCCCTCCTGGCGCTTGTGTCCCCCAGACGCGGCGCCGCCATGCCCACCGCCGTTTCGGACCGCTGACACCGCGCGAAGGGGACGTCGCCGCCGCGCGCCGCGGCGCATGCGAGTCTCCTGGGCTCATGGCGCGCGCGCGACGGCGAGAGGGAGGAGCGGAATGGCGGCGATGAAGTGGTGGGGCTGGGGCGAGGAGGGCGTGTCGTTCACGCACGAGGACAAGCCCGACCTGGCGCCGTTCATCCACCGCCACATCGGCATCGACGTC
>JAXDHC010000609.1:0-5673 GCA_034664705.1 Solirubrobacteraceae bacterium | reverse complement strand
GATGTTCCTGGGGATCCTCGTCGCCAACACGGCGATCGGCATCGCCCAGGAGGTGCGCGCCAAGCGTGCGCTCGCACGTCTCGCCGCGCTCGTGACGCCCAGCGCGACGGTGCTGCGCGATGAGGGGCCCGAACGGTCGCGATCGCTGAGGTGGTGCCTGGCGATCTGGCGCTGCTCGCTGCGGGCGACCAGGTGACGGCCGACGGCGCGCTCGTGGAGGCGGATGCGGTGACGCTCGACGAGGCCATCCTGACCGGTGAATCGGACCCCGTGGCGCGGCGGGCCGGCGACACGGTGCGCTCGGGGTCCTTCGTGGTGGATGGGGCCGGAAGCTATGTCGTTCACGCCGTCGGCTCGGCGAGCTACGCGCAGGCGATCGCCGGTGAGGCGCGCGCCTTCCGCCACCCGCGCTCGCCGCTGGAGCTGGCGCTCAATCGGCTGCTGCTCCTGCTCGTCGCCGCCATGGTCCCGCTGGCGGCGATCCTCGGGACGGGGTTGGTGCTCCGCCACAGCGGCTCGCGGGATGCGGTGGCGACGGCCGTGGCGGGCGCGCTCGCCCTCGTGCCCGAGGGCCTGCTGTTGCTTGCGGGCCTGACCGCCGCCGTCGCCGCGCTGCGTATGGCCCGGCGCGGGATTCTCGCCCAGCAGCTCAACGCGGTCGAGTCGCTCGCCTCGGTGGACGTCATCTGCCTCGACAAGACGGGCACACTGACCGACCGCGAGCTGCGGCTCGTCGACGTGGTGCCCGTCGCGGGCGTGACCACGGAGCAACTCCGCACGGCGCTTCATGCGTACGCGGCGGCGTGGTCGCGGCGCGACGAGACGCTCGACGCGCTGCTCGGCGACGCGCCGGCGCAGGCGCCGCGGCCGGACGCGACCGTCCCGTTCTCCTCGCGGCGCGGGTGGAGCGCCGTGGAGTCGGGCGGCATCACGACCGTCCTCGGTGTGCCCGAGCGCTTCGCGCTCGACGGCCTGGAGCCGCGCCTGCGCGCCGAGGCCGGCGCGGGGCGGCGGGTGCTCGCGCTCGGGCGCACGGCGACGCCGGCCTCCGGGCTCGACGGGCGCGACGACGCCCCCGCCTGCGTCGGCCTCCTGGGGCTCGCGGTCCTCGCGGAGCGCCTTCGCCCCGACGCCGCGGAGACGGTCGCCTTCCTGCGTGCGGAGGGCGTGGCGCTGAGGATCCTCTCCGGCGACGCGCCGGCGACCGTCGCGGCGATCGCCGCTGACCTCGGCGTCGCCGGCGACATTCGCGCCGTGGACGGCCGTGAGCTGCCGGCCGACACGGCGGAGCTCGGCCGGCTCGTGGAGGACGTCACGGTGATCGGGCGGATCTCGCCGGAGGGCAAGCGGCGCGTGGTCGCGGCCCTGGGCGATGCGGGGCACTACGTCGCGATGGTCGGCGACGGGGTCAACGACGTCCCGGCGCTGAAGGCGGCGCGGCTCGCGATCGCGCAGGGCAGCGGGACCGACATGGCGCCTGCGGTCGCTGACCTCGTGCTCGTCCGCGGCGACTTCGGGGCGGTCCCCGCCCTGCTCGCCGAGGGGCGCCAGACGCTGCGCAACGTGCAGCGGGTGGCCAAGCTCTTCGTCTCGAAGTCTGTGTTCGCCGCTCTGCTGATCCTGACGCTCGGGGTTGCCGCGGTCCCGTATCCGTTCCTGCCCCGTCACCTGAGCCTGGTCTCGACGCTCGCGATCGGGATCCCCGCGTTCCTCCTGGCGCTCGCGCCGAGCCACGGGCGCTGGGAGCCGGACCGTTTCCTGCGCGACATCGCGCGCTTCAGCATCCCCGGAGGGCTGGGCGCGGCCGTCGGCGTCGAGGCGGCGTACCTGGCCGCCGTCCATGCCGCCGGCCTGGGCACGCGCGACGCCAGGACGGTCGCCGCCACCGTCCTGCTGGTGGTCGGGCTCTTCCTCGTCGTCGCCCTGGAGCAAGGCTCGCCGCGCCGGACGGCGCTCATGGCGGCGCTGGGGGCGGCGCTCGTGGCGGCGTACGCGCTCGTGCTCGTCGTGCCGTGGACGCGCGACTTCTTCCACGTCGGTGCGCCCGCGGTGCTCCCGGCGGCGGTCGCCGCCGGAGGCGGCGCGCTCGGCGTCGCGGTGGCGGCCGTCGCGCTGCACGCTGCTCAGCGCGGGGCCGGCTGAGCGGCGAGCCGGGCGTCGAGCCATGCGAGGACCGTGTCGGCGACGGTCTCGGCGGGCCGGTCGGTGCGCACGATCAGGTGATGGCCGCGCGGGACCTCGTCGAGCGGCGCCCAGCCGGCGACCTGGCGCCGGACGACGGCGACCGTGGCGTCGGAGACGTGGCCGGGCCGATGGCCGCGCGCGACGGCGCGGGCCTCGAGCACCGACTCGGGCGCGCGGCACTCCACGAAGAGCAGCGGCGCGTCGCGCCGGCCGAGCGCTCGCCGGAAGGTGCGCCGCGATGCGGCGTCGTGGAACGTCGCGTCGACGATCGCGCCGCCGTGCTCGGCCAGCGCATCGGCGCTGAGCTCGCCGAGGCGCCGGTACGTCGCCGCGGTGTGCGCGGGCGCGTACGCGCTTTCGGGCGCTCGGACGGTCGGCGGCACGCCCGCGAGGCGCTTGCGAACGCGGTCGGAGCTGAGGTGCGGCACCCCGCTCTGTGCCGCGAGGCGCTCGGCGAGCGTGGACTTCCCGCTCGCGGCCGGCCCGCAGCAGACGAGCACGAGTGGTCCCCGCGTCCGCCACGCCAGCCGCTCGGCCAGGGCCATGAGCGTCAGCACCTCGCCGGTGCCCCGCGCGGCCCCGGCTCCGCTCTGCCCGGCTCGGACGGCCGCGACCTTGGCACGGACGAGCGCCCGGAAGCACGCGAACGCGGCCAGCAGCGCATCGTCGCCCGGGTCCCCGCCGGCCGAGCGGTAGCCGTCGATGAGGCGCCGGGCGAGCCGTGGGGCGCCGAGCGCCTCGAGGTCCATGACCAGGAAGGCCAGGTCGACGGCGACGTCGGCGATCCGTAGCGCCGGATCGAACTCCAGGCAGTCGACGATCTGCGGCGGGTCGGTCAGGAGCACGTGCTCGGCGCGCAGGTCGCCGTGGCCGTCGCGGACGAGGCCCCCGGCCGTTCGCGCCGCGAGCTCGGCGCCACGCGCGGACATGACGGCGTCGAGCAGGCGGCGCAGCGCCGCGACGCGCCGGGGCCCGACCAGGCCGGCCGGTGCCACCGCGAGGTCGTGCGCGGTGGTGTGCATCGCTGCCACGAGCGCCTCGGTCGCGGCCCCGCCATCGGGCGGCTGTGCCGCGGCGGCATGGAACCGGGCCAGCACGCCGCCGATCCGCTCGACGTCGCGCGCCGTCGCCGTGCGGGCGAGCACGTGCGCCGCGAGCGTGTCGTCCTCGGCGAAGCGCCGCATCTCGACCGCGGTCTCGATCCGTTCGTCGATGGTCGCGGCGCTGTCCGGGACGAGCGCGAAACGCTCTCCGCGTCTCACGAGCGCGACGCTGCCGAGGTACAGCGTGGGCGCCAGCCTTCGGTTGAGAACCACCTCCTCGCGGCAGAGGTCGTGCCGGCGCGCCGGCGTCCCGTAGTCCAGGAAGGGTAGGACCACGGGCTTCTTCATCTTGTACGCGCGCTCCCCGGCCAGGAAGACCCACGAGCAGTGGGTCTCGGCGACGTCCACGCGCGCAGGGCGATCCCCGTAGGTGCGGGGATCGGTCATCGCCGCGAGGACGACCGCGGCGTGCGAACCGAGCGTCGCCGCCGGCGCGGCGCTCACGTTGCGTCAGCTCCGGGCCGGCGCGGCGGCGTTCTCCGACCGCGCGAGCGCGCCGCTGACGTCGACGCGGACCGGCACGACGTCCGCCGACGGCCGCAGCTCCGGGGCCCGCGGGGCGCCGGCGCGCACGGTCAGGTACGAGGCCAGGTAGCGCCCGGCGATCTTGCTCGGCGGCCACCACATCGAGTAGGTGCGCGGGGTGGAGGCCCGGGCGGTGCCGTCGCCGAGCGGCGCGCGCAGGTACGTCGGCTCGCCGGCGCTGTAGAGGACGCCCTGGAGCACGGGAGTGAAGGGCCGCGGCTCGATCGCGAGGCCCAGATCGGCCAACATCGCCTCGGCCGCGGCATCGGCCTCCTGAGTGGCGAGCCCGCCCTGCTTGAACGGGAAGCTCGTGATGTCGCCGGCGGCATAGACGTCCTCGACGTCGGCGACGCGGCCGTGCGCGTCGACCGGGATGAAGCCGGCGGGATCGTGGGGGAGGCCGGCGATGTAGCGCCCGGCCGCGCGCGGCAGGGCGACGACGCGATCGGCGGCGATCGAGCGCCCGTCGACCAGCTGCAGCTCGCCATCGCGGGCTTCGAGGGGCTCCACTCCGCAGATCGTCGTGACGCCGTGCTCCTCGAGCAGGCGCGCGACCACCTCACTCGCCCGCGGCCCGAACAGCTCGAGCGGCGTGGCCTCGGGGGTCACGAGCGTCAGCTGCGAGCGCGCGCCGCGTGACCTGAGCTCGCCGGCGGTGAGCAGGGCGAGCTCGTAGAGCGGCAGCGGCCACGATGTCGTGGCGCCGACCGCGAACACGATCCGCGGCCGCAGGCGCGCCGAGGCGTCGTCCAGCATCCGGCGCACCGTCGGCGCGTCGGTCGAGCCCTGGAACGTGATCGCGCCGGGAAGATGGGGGGTGGGACGGGCGCCGATCGCGACGAGCAGCAGCTCGTAGGGCCGGCGCACGCCGGAGGTGGTCAGGATCGCGTGCTCGGACGCCAGGACCTCGCCGAGGGCCTCGTGCACGAGCACGACGTCCTGGTCAGAGGCGAATCGGTCCAGGGGCATGCTCCAGGTGCGTTCTCCGCCGAAGGACTCGAGGACGGAGAGCGGGCGGTAGGAGAAGCGCAGGCTCGGGGTCAGCAGCTCGATCTCCACGTCTTCGTCGCGGACGTAGGCGCGGAGGGCGAGGCACGCCTCGAGCGCGGCGACGCCGCCGCCGGCGACGAGGACGCGCGGTCGGTCGCGGTCGGTGGAGAGCCATGAAGTCATCGTGCAGCGAGCGTCGCGCCCGCCGCCGCGCGCGTCATCCGGGGAATCCACGGATGACCGTCCGCACATTCACGCGGCCCCGTCGGGGCCGGCCCCGATGGCGCGGGGGAGCCGCGGGCGCGAGGATGGCGCTCCCCATGACCGTCGTCGTGCCCGAGCCCGAGCGCCGCTTCGATCCCCAGGAGCCCGCCGACGTCCTGATCGCTCATCTGGACGCGTCGCGCGACGGGCTGTCCGCGCGGGAGGCGCAGCGTCGCCTCGAGCAGTTCGGCCCGAACGTGATCAGCCGGCGCGAGGGCGCCGCGCACTGCGGCAGCTCGCCACGCAGTTCACGCACCCACTCGCCCTCCTGCTCTGGGCGGCGGGGCTGCTGTCGGCGGTGACCGGCTCGGCGCCGCTGTCGATCGCGATCGTCGCTTGATCGTGCTCAACGCACTGAGCGGTTGGTCGTGGCCGGAGACGAGGCCCTGGGGTCATGGTGATGGCCGAGCACCGGCTCGGGTCGAGACCAGCGACACCGCCGCCGGCGATGAGGACGCGACGGCGGGGTTCGTCATGCCTCGGACGCTACGTTCCGGTCGTCCTCGCGCCATCCGCGCGGTCGTCGTCGCGCGGATGACCGATTTCAGGAGCCTCACGCGCCAGTTCTGGTGCCCCGAGGACCCGAGGGCCTGGGTTCGCAAGCAGC
>JAXDHC010000608.1:0-8481 GCA_034664705.1 Solirubrobacteraceae bacterium | reverse complement strand
CGCCGCAGGCCGTCCGGCCTCCACCGGCTCGGGCGCGCAGCCGTAGCTCGGCACCGGCGCGAGCGGCAGCGCCCCGACCCGGCGCAGGTGGCGCACCTCGCGCTTCACGGCGACCCCGGACCCGACGAGGATCACCGTCGCCATCACGTACAGGCCGAGCAGGACGATGGCCAGGATGAGGAACAGGCGCACCGCGGCGAAGCCGACGAAGTTCCCGACGTACAGCCCGACGAGCGCGGGGATCAGCTGGATCGCGATCCCCGCGGGGACGGCGCCGACGATGGCCGAGCGCCATCGCAGGACCTTGCGCGGGGCCCACCGGTAGATCGCCGCGAACACGACGATCGACCCGAGCGTGTTCAGCGCCACGAGCGTCCCGCCCGGCAGCGCGCCGCGGAACCGCAGCGTGTCCGCCGCGTCGCCGATCACCGGGGCGCCGGCCGACGCGGCGGCGACCATGACGGCGACGCCGGCGCCGAGCGCCACGTTGCGGAGCCGGCCGATGACGATCGAGTGGCGCAGCGCGCCGAGCATCCGCGACTCGCAGCGCTCCACGACCCCGATCGCGCCGGACGTCGTCCACAGCATCGTCACGACGGCAAGGGCGAGCAGGAACGGCGAGTTGTCGCGCGTCCCGAGCACGAGGCGCGTGATGTCCCGGTGCACGGCGTCCGGGAGGAAGCGGTTGATCTGGTCGGCCACCTGGATGGCCGACAGGACGTTGTCGAGCAGCAGCGCCTGGACGGCGGCCAGGCCGAGGGCGAACGGGGCGAGCGAGAGCAGCAGGTAGTAGGTGAGCGCGGGGACGTCGTCGGCGATGCCCTGGCCCCAGTAGAAGTCGAAGACGCGGCGAGGGAGCCCACGCATGGGCGTTGGGTCCCCGGTGCGGCCGTCGGTCACGCGCTCGCCGCCGCGACGAGCGCTCGCGCGGGAATGGCGAGCGAGCCGTCGGCGGCCACGTACGGCGCGTAGGCCGCGTCGACCGCGTCGCGCAGCGCGTAGTGCTCGGCCGGGCTGAGGCCGGCCACGATCCGCGCCGTGCGCCCGGAGGTCTCCACCAGGTGCTCCCACCAGGCGTCGAGGCTCGCCTCGTGGAAGGCGAAGTCGATCGCCTGCACCTCGACGTCGTCGAAGCCGGTGCTGTCGAGCAGCTCCTCGATCCGGCCCGGGACCCCGAACGCCAGCGGCCCGGGCTCGGTCGGGTCCGGCGGCTGCACGAGCCCGCGCTGCATCATCGCCTCGTTGACGCGCGTCAGCCAGGGGTTGTGCTCGCCGCTGTCCCACGCGGCGAGCGCGAGCCGTCCGCCGGGCCGGAGCACCCGGCGCGTCTAGCGCAGGGCGGCCTCGGGGTCGGCCAGCAGCATGTAGCCCCAGCGCGACAGGACGGCGTCCACCGACGCAGTCGGCAGGTCGATCCACTCGGCCTCCATCGGGCGGATCTCGACGTTCGTGGCCCCGACCTCCTGTGCTCGGGCCTTCGCCGCCTCGATCATCGCCTCGGCGCTGTCGGTGATGATCGCCCGGCCGCCGGGCGCCACGAGCTCGGCGGCCATGAGCCCGGTGTCCGCGGGGCCCGCCGCGAGCTCGAGGACGGTGTGGCCGGGCTGCAGGCCGACGGCGTCGAGCATCCAGCGCGAGACCTCCATCGCGTCGCGCTGCATCGCCTCGCGATGGCGCGCCCAACCCGGCGCGGCCGCCTCCCAGCGTTCCCGGCTTTCGGCGCGGTACGCCTCGGCATCCATGGGAGAGGTCTACCACGGCGGGTCCGCCGACCCTGCCGGTGCGGCGTCGATTCAGAGGCGGCTGCGCACGAGCTTGCCCGAGCGCGTGCGCGGCAGCGCGTCCGCGAAGCGGATCGCCTTGGGCACCTTGAACGGCGCGAGGCGCGCCGCGCAATGCGCGCGCAGGTCCGCCTCGGAGGCGTCGGCCCGGACGACCACGGTCGCGACCACGGCCTCCCCCCACTCCGGATGCTCGCGGCCGTGCACCGCCGCCTCGGCGACCGCGGGATGGCTCTCGAGGACCGCCTCGACCTCCGCGGGCGCGACGTTCTCGCCCCCGGTGACGATCGTGTCGGCCTTGCGCCCGGCGATGTGCAGCGCGCCGTCGGCGTTCCACGCCCCGAGGTCGCCGGTGCGGAGGACGGGCCCGGCGCCGGGAGCGACGGTCGGGCCGCTCACGAGCACCTCGCCGTCGGCCGCGAGGCGCACATCGGTGCAGAACAGCGGAGCGCCGAGCGTCGTGACCTGCGAGCACGCCTCCGTCAGCCCGTACGTCGTCGCCACCGGCACGCGCGCCGCCGCCGCGCGGCCGAGCAGCGCGGGGCTGACCGGCGCGCCGCCGAGCAGGGCCCAGCGCAGCGCGGGCGGCTCGCGCAGGCCCGCGTCGAGCAGCCGCTGGAGCGTCGTGGGCACGAGCGAGACGAGCGTCGGGCCGTCGGGGCGGCGCAGCGCGGCGAGCACGCGCTCGGTGTCGAAGCGCTCGTGCACGATCGCCGTGGTCGCGCCGATGGCGCTGCGCAGCACGATCGACAGCCCCCCGACGTGCGAGAGCGGCATCGTGCACAGCCACCGCTCCCCGGGGTCGAGGCCGAGCGCCGCCGCCGAGCCGAGCGCGCTCCACAGCCAGTTGCCGTAGGTCAGCTCGACCGGCTTCGGGCGCCCGCTCGACCCGGACGTGTGCACGACGATCGCGACCGCGTCGAGGTCGTGGCGCGCGAGCAGGCGGATGTCCGCCTCCTCGCCGTCCAGCGGCGCGTCGACGACGGTCGCGGCGTCGCGGGCGATCTCGAGCTGCTCCTCGGGGCCGAGGCGCACGTCGATCGGCACGACGACCGCGCCGAGCAGCAGGCAGGCGTGCAGCGCGACGCAGAACGCCTCGCCCGGGGGCAGTGCGAGCCCCACGCGGTCGCCGCGGCCCACGCCCCGCGCCGCGAGGCGCCGCGCGCCGCGTGTCGCCCGGCGCTCGAGCTCGGCGTACGTGAGGGCGTTGATCGCCGCGCGGTCGGGGTGGCGGGCGGCCGCGCGGGGGAGCCAGGCGTCGACGAGCACGGGCGTCAAAGTAGCCTGCCGTCGCATGTCAGTCACCTGGACCGCTGCCGGCGAGTACACCGATATCCGTTACGACGTGAGTGGCGACGGGATCGCGAAGATCACGATCAACCGTCCCGAGGTCCGCAACGCGTTCCGCCCCCAGACCCTGTTCGAGTTGCGCGAGGCCTTCACCCGCGCTCAGGATGACCCGACCGTCGGCGTGATCGTCCTCACCGGCGAGGGCCCCGACGCCTTCTGCTCGGGCGGCGACCAGCGCATCCGCGGCGACGACGGCTACATCGGCGACGACTCGGTCGCCCAGCAGGGCATCGGCCGGCTCAACGTCCTGGACCTCCAGATCCAGATGCGCCGCTGCCCCAAGCCGATCGTCGCGATGATCGCCGGCTACGCGATCGGCGGCGGTCACGTGCTCCACGTCTGCTGCGACCTGTCGATCGCCGCCGAGAACGCCCGCTTCGGGCAGACCGGCCCGAAGGTCGGCTCCTTCGACGGCGGCTTCGGGTCCGGGCTCCTGGCCCGCCAGATCGGACAGAAGCGCGCGAAGGAGATCTGGTTCCTCTGCCGCCAGTACGACGCGCAGACCGCGCTGGACTGGGGGCTCGTGAACTCCGTCGTGCCGCTCGAGCGCCTCGAGGAGGAGACGGTCCAGTGGTGCCGCGAGATGCTGGCGCTCTCGCCCCTGGCGCTGCGGATGCTCAAGGCGTCCTTCAACGCCGCCGAGGACGGGCTCGCCGGCGTGCAGCAGCTGGCCGGCGACGCCACGCTGCTCTTCTACATGAGCGACGAGGCGCAGGAGGGCCGCAACGCGTACGTCGAGAAGCGCAAGCCCGACTTCTCCAAGTTCCCCCGGCGCCCGTAGCGCGACCGGCTGAGGAGGACGCACTCGTGCGCATCTGGCTCATGGCCGCCCGGCCGCGGACGCTGCCCGCGGCCATCGCGCCCGTGCTCGTCGGCACGGCGCTGGCGATGACGACCGCCGGCCTCCGCGTCGGCGGGTTCGTCGCGGCGCTGCTCGGCGCCATCCTGATCCAGGTCGGGACGAATCTCTCCAACGACTACTCGGACGCGCGTCGCGGCGCCGACACCGAGGACCGCATCGGGCCGGTGCGCGTGACCGCGGGCGGCCTCGTCCCGCCGCGCCAGGTGCTCGTGGCGACCTACATCACGTTCGCGCTCGCCGTCCTGTGCGGCGTCTACCTCGTCGTCCTGGCCGGCCCCATCCTGCTCGCCATCGGCGCCGCGTCGATCCTCGCCGGCGTCCTCTACACCGGCGGGCCCCGGCCGTACGGCTACGCTGGCCTCGGCGAGATCTTCGTCTTCCTGTTCTTCGGCCTCGTGGCGGTGACCGGCTCGTACTTCGTGCAGACCGAGACGGTCACGTGGGAGGCCGTCGTGCTCGCCGTGCCGGTCGGGCTGCTCGCCGCGGCGATCCTCGTCGTCAACAACGTGCGCGACCTCGAGACCGACCGCCGCGCGGGCAAGCGCACGCTCGCCGTGCGGCTGGGGCGCCCCCGGACCCGCACGGTCTTCGGGCTCATGGTCTACGCGGCGTTCCTGCTCGCGCCGCTGCCCTGGATCCTCGGCGCGCTGTCGCCCTGGCTGATGCTGCCGCTGCTCCTGCTGCCCGCGGCCGTGGCCCTCGTCCGGATGGTGCGCAGCCACACCGACGGGCCGACGCTCAACGAGGCGCTCGCCCGCACCGGCATGTTCGAGTTCGCCTTCTGCGTCCTGCTCGCGATCGGCCTGCTGCTGAGCTGATGGACGTCCGCGTCGCCTCGCTGTCCTTGCGCTTCGCGCGTCCCCTCCCCACGGCGCACGGTGTCCTGCGCGAGCGCGAGCTCCTGCTCCTGCGGCTGCGTGGCGCCGACGGCGTCGTCGGATGGGGCGAGGCCGCGCCGCTCGAGCCGTACGACGGCGTGCCGCTCGAGGCGGTGCGCGAGGCGCTCGCCGCCTACGAGGTCGTCCTGCGCGACGGCGACGACCTGCCGGGCGGCGCGCTGCTCGACGCCTGCCGCGACGTCGCCGACATCCCCCAGGCGCTGGCGGCGGTCGACCTCGCGCTGTGGGACCGCGCCGGCAACCGCGAGGGGCGGCCGGTCAGCCAGCTCATCACCGACGAGCCCGCCGAATGGGTGCGGGTGAACGCCACGATCGCGGCGGAGGACCGTGCGAGCGCGGCCACCGCGGCGGCGGCCGCGGCCCGGGCGGGGTTCTCGTGCGTGAAGGTCAAGGTCGGCGTCGGCGACGACGCCGGGCGCGTCGCCGCGGTCCGCGCGGCGGCCGGGCCGCAGATGGAGCTGCGCCTCGACGCCAACGGCGCGTGGGGCGTCGACGAGGCCGTCAGGAACATCGAGGCGCTCGCGCCCTGCGGGCTCGAGCTCGTCGAGGAGCCCGTCCACGGCGTGCAGGCGATGCGCGCGGTGCGCGACCGCGTGGCCGTGCGCGTCGCGATGGACGAGACGGCGGCCGAGCCCGGCTCGCTCACGGCGGCCGTGGCGGACGCGGTGTGCCTGAAGATCTCGCGCTGCGGCGGGATCTCGGGCCTGCTGGCGCAGGCGGCGCTCGTGCGCGCCTCCGGCGCGGACGTGTACCTCGCGTCCACGTTCGACGGCCCCCTGGGGATCGCGGCGGCCGTGCACTGCGCCGCGGCGCTGCGCCCGACCGGCGCCTGCGGGCTCGGCACGCTCGCGCTCTTCGCCGACGAGCTGACCGTCCTGCCGGTCCGCAAGGGCCAGATCGCCGTGCCCGGCGATCCGGGCCTCGGCGTCTGACCGCGGAGTCAGTTTTCCCCACAGCGCACGCGCGCCCGGATAGGTTCGCGTTCCTTCCGTCTCCCCAACCAAGGAGAGAGCTTGTCCCACCGAACCCTGGCGGCCGTCCTGGTCGCCGCCGCGGCCGCGGCCCTCGCGCCGTCCGCCGCGAGCGCAGCCACCTTCACCGCCTTCGCGGGCGCCGACGGCGTCTCGCCGAGCCCGCCGGCGCAGTTCAGCCCCAACGGCTTCTTCCGGCGCAGCCTCACCATCCACGTCGGCGACTCCGTGCGCTGGCAGTTCCGCGGCTTCCACACCGTCACCTTCCCGGCGCGCGGACAGCGCGTCGCCGACCTGCTCACCGTGAACCCGAGCGCCCCTGTCGCCGGCGTCAACGACGCCACCGGGCGGCCGTTCTGGTTCAACGGCCAGCCGTCGTTCGGCTTCAACGGCCAGGTCGCGGCGCCGCAGGGCGGCACGACGGTCACCGGATCCAAGCTCGTCAACTCCGGCCTGCCGACCGGCACGCCGCCGAAGCCGTTCACCGCGCGCTTCACGCGGGCCGGGGTCTTCACGTACTTCTGCGCGATCCACCCGGGCATGCGCGGGACCGTCCGCGTCGTCTCGCCGCGCCGGGCGATCCCGACGAGCCGCGCCAACGACGCCGTCCGCACCGCGGAGATCGCGTCGGTCGCGCGCCACGGCCGGAGCACCGCCGCCAAGGCGGCGCCGGCCCCGACCGCGACGGGCGCCACGGTCCAGGTCGGCCGGGCGCCGACGGGCGAGCGCTTCACGATCAACGCGTTCTTCCCGGCCAACCCCACCGTGCGCGTCGGGCAGACCGTCGCCTTCACGATGGCCGGCCAGAATACGACGGAGGTGCACACGGTCACGTTCGGCCCGACGCCGGCGATCCGTCACATCCCGTTCATCGGGGCCACGGGTCCCAACCCGCAGGCGATCTACCCGAGCGACCCGCCGACCGCTCCGCTGCCGCCGTACGACGGCACGAACCACGGCAACGGGTTCCTCAACAGCGGTGTGCTCGACAACATCGGCGCCTCGCCGCTTCCGAACGTCGCCCGCGTGGCGTTCAGCAGGGCGGGGACGTACACGTTCGAGTGCGTCGTCCACGAGGACATGACCGGGACGGTCACCGTCACCCCGTAGGCGCGTTCGCGATCGCCGGCCCTCGGGGGCCGGCGATCGCCCGCCGTCAGCCGCTCGCGATGGCGGCGGATACGGCCTGCGGCGCCTCGCGGGGCAGCCCGTGCCCGGCGCCGGGCACCACGAGCAGGCGGCCGCTCGGGATCGCCGCCGCGAGGCGCCGGCCGATCGCCGTGTAGCGCCCGTCGCGCTCGCCCGCGATGATCGTCGTGGGCATGCGGAGCTCGCCGAGGCGGTCCCACAGCGGCGCCATCGCGCCCGCGCCCACGCCCCGCAGCACCGCGGCCAGCGCGACCGGGTCGTTGCGCAGGAGGTCGTCGCGCCAGTGCCGGGCCGCCGCGGCCGGGGTGCCGGCGAAGAGCGGCTGGAGCATCCAGCGCTCGGCGAACTCCTCGATGGTCCCCTGCTCGATGTCGGCGGCGAGCTGCTCGTCGGCCACCCGGCGATCGCCGCGCTGGGCGGGGTCCTCGATGCCGGCGGTCGACGCGACGAGCACGAGGCGGCTGACCCGCTCGGGCTCCGCGAGCGCGACGTGCAGCGCGATCCGGCCGCCGAGCGAGTAGCCGCAGAGCACGAAGCGCTCGGGCGCGGCGGCGGCGACGTCGGCCGCGGCGTCCGCGAACGTGACCGGCCGCGCGTCGCGCGCGTCGCCGTGGCCGCGGAGGTCGAGCGCCATGGGCCGGTAGCGTTCCCCGTCCAGCCGGTCGGCGACGAGGTCCCAGCCATGGCGGGTGCCCGCGAACCCGTGCAGTAGGACGACCGTCTCCGCCATCGCCCCACGATCTTGACCGACACGACCGACACATACCTCCTGCTGCGCGCGTTCGTGGACGAGCTCGTGCGCTGCGGCGTCGCCGGCGCGTGCACCTCCCCCGGCTCGCGCTCGACCCCGCTCGTGCTCTCGCTCGTCCGCGACGAGCGCCTGCGCTGCTGGTCGCACGTCGACGAGCGCGTCGCCGGCTTCTACGCGCTCGGCGCGGCGAAGGCGACCGGGCGCCCGGTGGCGCTGGCGTGCACGAGCGGCACGGCCGCCGCGCACTACGCGCCCGCGGTCATCGAGGCCCACGAGGCGCGCATCCCGCTGATCGTCCTGACCGCCGACCGCCCGCCGGAGCTGCGCGAGGTCGGCGCCGGGCAGACGATCGACCAGCTCAAGCTCTACGGCGACGCCGCGAAGTGGTTCTTCGACGTCGGCATGCACGCGGCCACCCCGGAGCGGCTGCGCTGGATGCGCGCGCTGGCCTGCCGCGCGGTCTGGACGGCGATGCGCGACCGGCCCGGCCCGGTGCACCTGAACTTCGCGCTGCGCGAGCCGCTCGTGCTCGAGGAGCCGCTGCCGGAGGACGAGCCGGGGGGCGGCGGGCGCCCGGAGGGCCGCCCGTGGGTCCGCCGGCCCGATCCGGCGCCGAACGCCGGCGCCGAGGGCGAGACGCTGCGCTGGCTGCTGGATGGCGTTCGCCGCGGCGTCGTCGTCGCCGGCCGCAGCGAGCGCGTGCCCGCGCGCGCCCGGG
>JAXDHC010000607.1:0-6103 GCA_034664705.1 Solirubrobacteraceae bacterium | reverse complement strand
TCCGGGACGGCGCGCCGGGGCGGGCGGCTGCGGTTCAGCAGGCGCCGGTCGGACTGGCGGCGCCGTTCGAGCGCGCCGGGGCGGCGGCGGGAACGGCGGTGGCGCCGCTCGGACGGCCGGCGCCGTTCGCGCTCGCGGGCGCGGGCGGCTGATCGGCCGCGGTGGGATCGGGCGTGCGCGCCTGGGGCTGCCGCGCCCCGCTCAGGGCGCGCCGGCGATCGGGCTGGCGCCGCCGTTCGGTGCCGTCGGCGTCGATGAACGCCGGCGCGCCGTTGAAGGCGAGCGAGCGCTCGGCGGCCTCGATCATGCGCATCACGTCGAGGCCCACCTGCCAGTTCGAGCGGGGCGTGCCGCCGTCGCGGATGCAGCGCACGAGGTCCTCCATCTCGACGCGCAGGGGCTCCGCGGTGTCCAGGCGCGGCGTCAGGATGTCCCCGGAGCGGTAGGCGAGCTGATGCTCGCCGAAGTTCTCGGGGTTCAGCATGCTGACGCCGCGGTCGTAGACACGCAGCTGCTCGGGGCTCGTGTCGTCGTAGATCACCATCTTCTTCGTCCCGACGACGACGGTGCGGCGCAGCTTCGTCGGCGCGAGCCAAGCGAGCTCGACGCGGACGATGCAGCCGTTCTCGTAGCAGACGTCGAGGAACGCCACGTCGAGGACGTCGCGGATGATCGCGTCGCGCCCGATCGCGCGGATGCACGTCGGCCGGCCGAACCAGTACAGCAGGATCGAGAAGTCGTGCGGGCCGAGGTCGCGGACGACGCTGACGTCGCTGCGGTGGATCCCCAGGTTCACGCGCGTGGAGGTCGTGAAGAAGATCTCTCCGAGCTCTCCGGACTCGAGCATGTCCTTGACGGCGAGCACCGGCGGCGAGTACAGGAACGTGTGACCGGGCATGAGGATCAGCCCGCGCTCGCGGGCGAGCCGGATGAGCTTCTGGCACTCCTCCGTGCTGCCGGCCAGCGGCTTCTCGACGAGCACGTGCTTGCCGGCCTCGAGCGCCAGCTTGGCGATCGTGTAGTGCGTCGTGATCGGCGTGGCGACGATGATGGCGTCCACCTCGTCGTCGGCGAGAAGGTCCGAGAAGCGCGGCGTGAAGCGCACGTTGCGGTAGCGCCGGGCCTGCGTGGCCAGCGCGATCGGATTGGCGTCGCAGGCCGCCACGACCTCCGCGCCCTCGAGGTCGCAGCCGGCGCGGACGAAGTGCGGTCCCCAGTAGCCGAGCCCGACCACGCCCAGTCCGAGCGGTCTCATGCTGTGCCTCCGAACATCGCGAGCGGCGTCTTCGCCAGGATCAACAGGTCGAGGGCGAGGCTCCGGCGCCGCACGTACTCCACGTCGCGGTCGAGCATCTCGAGGAAGCCGACGCGGTTGCGACCGGACACCTGCCAGAGGCCGGTGAGCCCCGGTCGGACGGCGAAGCGCTCGTAGTGGTGCGGCGCGTAGAACTCGAGCTCGTACTCGATCGCCGGCCGCGGCCCGACGATCGACATGTGCCCCGCCAGGACGTTCAGGAGCTGCGGCAGCTCGTCGAGGCTGGCGCGCCGCAGCCGCCGCCCGACGCGCGTCACGCGAGCGTCGTCGGTGAGCTTGCGCAGGCCGGACACGGGCACGGGCCGGCCGTTGCCCGCGAGCCGGGCGATGTAGGCGCGGTGCGGGGCGCTCGAGGCGCCGTCCGTCATCGTGCGGAACTTCAGCATCGTGAAGGCCCGCATGTCCTTGCCGTATCGCCGCTGGCGGTAGAGCACCGGGCCGCCGCCCTCCAGCCTGATGGCCAGGGCGGCGACGAGCATGACCGGCGACGCGAGCACGAGCAGGACGCAGGCGAGGAGCACGTCGAGGACCCGCCGGCCGTCCACGGAGCGCGCCGTCCGCGCTGGAGGTGACTCGGCCGGCTCTGCCCGGAGCGGCTCACCGCGATCGCCGGCGGAGCGCGTGGCGCGCGCGACCCCGCCGTTGGGCGGTGGGCTGGAGGCGGGCGCCTCCTCCCCTTCCCCGAGGTCCGTCGGCGGATGCTTCTGACCGAGGCTCATTCCCTGTTCTCCCCTGCAGGGCGTGCGAAGGCCGCTCCTCCGGAGCGCGCGCTGCCGCTTGCCCGCGATCGTGCGTCGACGACCCGACCGAGGTCTCCTGACGCCCTGTCGGATACCGCTGCGTTCGTCCTGTTCCCCCCTTCCGCAGTCCGCGCGGAAGGTGAGACCGAGGCTACTTGCGGCGATCGTCGCTGGGTACTGGACATACGACCGGGCCGGAGCCCGGACGGCGGTCCGCCGGCCGACCGGCGAGCCCCCCGCGGCGGCGCCCCGCCGCCGGCGCGACTGCCCATTCGTTCAGTGGTTCGGCGGAAAGGCCGCCAGTAGCGTTGCCCAACGAGGGGGGAGGCGCTTCGTCTGCCCCGAGCGAACGTGGATCCGGAGATGAACCGACCGTTCCAGGAGCTCCAGGGCGAAGAGCCGGCGCGCGCCACGCGCGCCCCCGACTACCTCGGCGTCGCGCGGCGGCTGCGCATCCCGCTGCTGGCGCTGCTGGTGGCGATGCCGGTGGTGACGCTCTTCGCCTCGATGCTCCAGTCGAGCCTCTATCGGTCCTCCTCCGAGGTCCTGCTGAGCTACCAGAACTTCGCGACCGGCCTCTCGGGCGTCAGTCCGGCGACGGTCGACCCCGACCCGGCGCGGATCGCCGCGACGCAGGCGCGTCTGGCGAGGACCCCGCTCGTGGCCCGCCAGGCGCTCACGAACGCGAGGGTGACCCGCGGCACGCCGGAGGAGTTCCTGGCCATCTCCAGCGTGCGGGCCGAACCGAACGCCGACCTCCTGGTGTTCAGCGCCGAGGATCCCGACCGCGATCACGCCGCGCGGCTGGCCACGGCGTACGCGCATGCCTACACGACCGTCGCGCGGCAGCTGGCCACCGGAGCCATCGAGCGCGCGCGGCAGGGCGCGCTCCGGCGCATCCAGCAGCTCGAGCAGGCGGGGGACACGCGCTCACGGCTCTACACGAGCCTGGTCACCAACGAGCAGCAGCTGCGGGCCATGTCGGCCCTGCAGACGTCCAACGCGTCGGTCGTGCGCCCCGGCGACGAGGCCGTGCGCGTGCAGCCGCGGCCCCTGCGCGACGCCGTGCTGGCGCTCACCCTGGCGATCGTCTTCGCCGCATGCCTCATCGCGCTGTCGCTCGCGTTCGACACCCGCGTGCGCGAGGCGGAGGAGGCCGGCGGGCTGCTCGGGCTGCCGCTGCTGGCGCGCCTTCCCGTGACGTCGCGACGGCCCTGGCGCAAGAACCGCCTCGTCATGCTCGACGAGCCGAACGGGATGCACGCGCAGCCGTACCGGATGCTGAAGACGACGTTCGAGTTCGCGGCGTTCGCCGCGGACGCGAGGACCATCATGGTGACGAGCGGCGCGCGCCGCGAGGGCAAGTCCACGACCGCCGCCAACCTCGCGCTCGCGCTCGCGCGCGCCGGACGCCGGGTCGCCCTCGTCGACTTCGACCTGCGCGAGCCGACCGTCCATCGCCTCGTCGAGCGGCGGCGGGCGCCCGGGCTGTCCGACGTGCTGCTGGGCCGGGTCACGCTCGGTCGGGCGATGATCTCGCTGTGGCCCACCGGCGGGGCGGGCAAGCGCGACGCGGAGCGCACGAACGGCGAGCGGTCCAGCCACGGCTCGCTCGAGGTGCTCACCGCCGGACGGCCCGTGCTCGGCCGGGCGTCGGCTCGCGCCGCGGGCCTCGACGTCTCCGAGATCGCGGGCAGCGCCGCCTTCGACACGCTCCTGGCCGAGCTGCGCCAGCGGGCCGACGTCGTCCTCTTCGACACCCCGCCGGTCCTGCAGGCCAGCGAGGCGCTGACCCTGACCCGCAAGGTGGACGCCGTCATCGTCGCCGTGAGCGCGGACATCAGCCGTCGCAAGACGCTGACCGAGGTGTGCCGCATGCTCGAGGCCTCGGCGGCGGTCACGCTCGGCTTCGTCTTCTACGGACCGGGCGCCGAGTACGTGTACGGCTACGGGAACCGGCCGGCGGAGCCCCGCGTGCGCGGCTCGGCCAAGCAGCAGGCCGTGAGGTGACATCGAACGGCGGAGGCACCGGCGCGATCGTCGTCGGCGGTGACTACCAGGGCCTCGGGATCGTGCGCAGCCTGGGACGCCACGGCATCCCGGTGTGGGTCGTCGACGACGAGCTGTCGATCGGGCGCTTCTCGCGCTTCACCACCCGCTCCGTCCGCGCCGGAGGGCTCCGCGACGAGTCGCGCTGCGTCGCGACGCTGCTCGAGCTGGGCCGTCGCTTCGGGCTCGACGGCTGGGTCCTGTTCCCCACGCGCGAGGAGACGGTGGTCGCCCTCGCCCGCCACCGCGAGGAGCTGCGCGAGCGCTTCCGCGTCCCCACCCCGCCGTGGGAGACGATCCGCTGGGCGTGGGACAAGCGCGGCACGCAGACGGTGGCCGAGCGGCTCGGCGTGCCGACGGCGCGCACGTGGACGCTGCGCGGCGGTGACGACGTCGCCGCCGTGCCCGCGGACGCGCGCTATCCGCTCGTCATCAAGCCGGCCATCAAGGAGCACTTCATCTACGAGACGGGGGAGAAGGCCTGGCGGGCGGACACCCCGGACGAGCTGGCCGAGCGCGCGGCGCGGGCGGCCGCGATCGTGGGCCCGGGCGAGGTCCTCGTCCAGGAACTCATCCCCGGCGACGGCCGCGTGCGGTTCGCGTACTGCACGTTCTTCAAGGACGGCCGGTCGGTCGCGAGCATGACGGTCCGTCGTCAGCGTCAGCACCCACCGCAGTTCGGGCGCGCGAGCACGCTCGTCGAATCGGTCGACGTGCCGGAGCTCGAGGAGCCGTCCACCCGCTTCCTGCGCGAGATCGGCTACTACGGCCTGGCGGAGCTCGAGTACATGCTCGACGAGCGCGACGGGACCTACAAGCTGCTCGACGTGAACGCCCGCACGTGGGGCTATCACTCGATCGGCCCCGCCGCGGGCGTCGACTTCCCGTGGCTGCTCTTCGCCGACCAGCTCGGCATCCCGGTCTCGGCGCCGCGCTTCGGCCGGGCCGGCGTGCGCTGGGTGCGCCTGATCACCGACCTCCCCACCGCTGCGGTGGAGATGATGGGCGGTCAGCTCGCGCCGCGCCGGTACCTCGCCTCGATGCGCCCGATGCACGTCGAGTCGGTGTTCTGCCGGGACGACCCGGTCCCGGGCGTCGCGGAGCTCGGGCTCGTGCCCTACCTCATGGTCAAGCGGGGGTTCTAGAGATGCTCGTCGCCGCGCTGCTCGGTGGGGTGCTGGCCCTGGCGCTGGGAGCGCCGGTGGCGTGGAAGTGGGAGCTCGGCCTCCGTCGGTGCGCCCTGGCGGGGATCGCCTTCGCGGTCGCCGCCGCGCTCGTGGTGGCCGCTGCGGACGCCGCCGTCGCCCTCCCCGGCGCGGCCGTGACCGTGGCCGTCGCGGCGCTGACGCTGGCGATGGCGGCGATCGCGCTGCTCTGGCGCTTCTACCGCGACCCGGAGCGGACGGCGCCAACGGCCGACGACGTCGTCGTGAGCCCGGCGGACGGCGTCGTGATCTACGTGCGCCGCTCCGAGGGCGGCCGGCTGCCGGTGGCGACCAAGCACGGGCGCCCGTACGCGCTGGACGAGCTCGTCCGCAGCCCGCTGAGCACGGGGGACGCGATCGTCGTCGGGATCGCGCTGAGCTTCCTCGACGTGCATGTCAACCGCGCGCCGATCGCCGGTGCGGTGACCACGCAGCGCCGCCACCCCGGGCGCTTCGGGTCGCTGAAGGACCCGGCCGCCGTCTTCACGAACGAGCGCGCCACCACCGTGCTCGACCGGCCCGGCCTCCAGGTGGCCGTGGTCCTCATCGCGTCGCGGCTGGTCCGCCGCATCGTGAGCTACGTGCGCGAGGGCGAGGACGTCGCGCTGGGGCAGCGCATCGGCGTCATTCGGTTCGGCTCGCAGGTCGACCTCGTCCTGCCCGATCGCGACGACGTGCGCGTCCTGGTCGAGCCCGGCCGCCGCGTGGTCGCGGGCGAGACGGTGCTGGCCCGCGTCGCCTCCGGCGCATCGGGCAACGGCGCGGTCGACCGCTCGGCCGCGAGGGCGCTCGTG
>JAXDHC010000606.1:0-8334 GCA_034664705.1 Solirubrobacteraceae bacterium | reverse complement strand
TGCCGTCGATGCGCACGTGCGCGGGGCTCATGCCCGGCCGCCCGATGCTGATGGTGTCGCCGGGCCGGGCGTGCAGGTTCGCGGCGGTCTGCTGGGCGAGGAGCACGCCGCTGTCGCGGCCGGCGAGGGTGCGCAGCTCGCCGGGAAACGCCCGGGCGTAGCCGTCGGGGAGCCCGAGCACCTTGCCCGGGCCCGTGGTCTGGCTCGAGCCGCCCGTGGTCGCCCGCAGGCCCGTGGTGGAGCCGAAGCCGACCGGGAGGGCGCGCTGCACGCCGGGGTGGTGGCTCACCTGCGCGACCACGCCGGCCGGCCTCGCGCCGGTCTGCGCCTCGACCTGCCAGTCGACGGGCACACGGGCGATCGCGCGCTCGGTCATCTTCGACGTCGTCGCCGAGAGGAACGCGCCGATCGAGGCGAGCAGGGCGACGGCGACGGCGACGCCCAGGGCGGTCGCCAGCAGCCGTCCGCGGCGGTGGGCGGTCAGCCCGCGCAGCCAGGTCAGCGCGACCATGACGCCTCCCGGTGGGTCGTGGTCTCGAGGCGGCCGTTGCGCATCCGCCAGCGCGTGGCGAGGCGGTCGGCGACGTCGGGGTCGTGGGTGGCGACGACGAGCGCGGCGCCGGCGTGGTCGGCGCTCTCGAGGAGCACGTCCACGACGACGGCGCCGCTCTCGTGATCCAGCTGGCCGGTGGGCTCGTCGGCGAGGATGAGCCGCGGCCGTCCGGCCAGCGCGCGGGCGACGGCGGCGCGCTGCGCCTGACCGCCGGAGATCTCCTCGGGCAGCTTGTCCGCCACGTCGATCAGCCCGACGCGGCGCAGGGCGGCCGCCGCGCGCTCCTGCGCGTCGGCCTCCGTGGCGCCGCCGAGGACGAGCGGCAGCGCGACGTTCTCGGCGACGGTCAGCGGCGGCAGCAGGCTCGGGCCCTGGAAGATGACGGCGACGGGCCCGGGCCGGAGCGCCTCGGGGGGACCGATCGCGGGCCAGGAGACGGTGCCGAGCGTCGGCTCGTCGAGGCCGGCCATGAGGTGCAGGAGCGTGGACTTCCCGGACCCGGAGGGGCCCATGATGGCGATGCGCTCGCGGGCGCGGACGTCGCAGTCCACGGGCTCGAGGGCGACCGTGGCGGTCGGCCCGTCGCCGTAGGTCCGGGACGCGCCGTCGCAGCGGACGAGGGGCTCGCGATCGGTCATGCCGCGACCCTCCCGTCGCGCAGGTGGATCTCCCGGTCGGCCGCGCGGGCGACGTCGGGGCTGTGGGTGACGATGAGGACGGCGGCGCCGCCCCTGGCGCGGGCGCGCAGCAGGTCGACCACCCGCTCGGCCGTCTCGCTGTCGAGCTCGCCGGTCGGCTCGTCGGCGAGGACGACCGCCGGGTCGTTGGCGAGGGCGACGGCGAGCCCGGCCCGCGCGAGCTCACCGCCGGACAGCTGCGAGGGCCGGGCCGTCGCGCGGGCGGCGATGCCGCAGCGCTCGAGCACGAGCGCCCGCCGGGCGGCGTCGTCGGTGCCCGCCAGGCGCTGGGCGAGCGCGACGTTCGCCTCGACCGACAGGTGCCCGACGAGGTTGGCCTGCTGGTAGAGCACGCCGATGCGCCGGGCGCGCACGGCGGCGCGCTGCTCCTCGGGGCGGCGCGAGAGCCGTTCGCCACCGACGCGGACCATGCCGCCGTCGGGCTCGTCGAGCCCGGCCAGGCAGCTGAGGAGCGTCGACTTGCCCGAGCCCGACGGGCCGGTCACGGCGACGATCTCGCCCGGCTCGAGCGCGAGCGACACGCCCCGCAGCGCGAGGGTCTCGTCGTCGCCGGCGTGGAAGAAGCGGTACAGGCTCTCGGCCTCGAGGACGGCGCTCATCGCGTCCACCGGACGGAGTCCGTGACGATCTTCCACGGGTCGACGTTGTCGGCGCCCTTCGGGCCGCTGAGCGTGAGCACGACGTCACGGCCGCGACGGAAGAAGACGTAGCGCTCCACGGCGTTGCGGCGGACCTTGCCGGTGACCGGGTCGGGGCGGCTGTCGGCCAGGTACGTGATGCGCGTGGCGCGGCCGGCGCTGCGCGACACCGTGCTCACCCTGCCGGCCTGGAAGCGCTGCTCGGAGCGCGCGAGCCGCGGCAGCTCGGAGCGCCGCGCCCGCGCGACCGTCATCGGGGCGCTCGCGGGCGTCGTCTCCATCTGGATCGTGTTGAGCTTGTCGGTGAAGGCCACCGTGCGGCCCGACGTCGAGCGCGCCCAGCCCTCCGGCACCTTGACCGAGTAGCCGCCGCCCGGCGGCCGGTAGGCGACGTACGCCTGGTTGTCGGGGATGTCGCCCGCCGGGCTGACCTCGGCGCCGTTCGGGTTCACCGCCTTGGAGGACGAGCCGCCGGACGAGGACGACGAGCCGCCGCACGCGGCGACGCCGACGGCCAGCACGGCGACGAGGGCCGGGAGGGTGGTCAGGGCGGTGCGGGTGCGCCGTCGGGCGCCCGGGCGTTCGGAGGACATGGCGCGACCGTAGGCGCGGCCGGTCAGCGCCCCGCCACGCGGAGGTCAACGCCGGGTCAATCCTCGCCGAGGGCGATCGCCCGGCCGTTAGCGTCACGGCGATGGATCTGCCCGGCATCCTGCTCGTCGAGGACGACGACGCGATCGCGTCCGGGCTCGTGCGCGTGCTCGACAGCCAGGGCTATGCCGTCGACCGGCTGAGCCGCGGAGGCCCCGCGCTCGCCGCCGCGACGCCGGACGTCGGGCTCGTGATCCTCGACCTCGGCCTGCCGGACGTGGACGGGATCGACGTCTGTCGCAAGCTGCGCGCCGCGCGTCCCGACCTGGCGATCCTGATCCTGACCGCCCGCCATCAGGAGCTCGACGTCGTCACCGGCCTCGACGCCGGCGCCGACGACTACCTCGTCAAGCCGTTCCGCCTCTCCGAGCTGCTCGCCCGCGTCCGCGCGCACCTGCGCCGCGCCGGCACCGCCGCGGACGCCGAGCCGGCCGCGCCGCTGCGCGCCGGGGACGTCGTCGTCGACCGCGCTGCGCGGCGGGCGTGGCGCGGCGACGAGGAGCTCGCGCTGCGGCCCAAGGAGTTCGATCTCCTCGCGCTGCTGGTCGACGACGCCGGGCACGCCGTCACCCGCGAGCGGATCATGCGCGAGGTGTGGGACACCGACTGGACGGGATCGACGAAGACCCTCGACACCCACGTCCTCACGCTGCGCAACAAGCTCGGCGCCGAGGCGATCACGACGCTGCGCGGCGTCGGCTACCGCTTCGAGGCCTCGTGAGGCGGCGCCTGGTCCTCGCCATCGCGGGTGTCGCGGCGGCCGCGGTGCTGCTCTTCGCGATCCCCCTCGGGATCGTGCTCGCCCAGAGCTACCGCGATCGTGAGCTGCTGCGCCTGGAGCGCGACACCGTGGGCGCGACGCGCCAGATCGACCTCAGCCCCAGCGTCGGCGATCCCGTGGAGCTGCCGGCCAGCCGCGACGCGCTCGCCGTCTACGACCGCCGGGGCCGGCGGGTCGCCGGCGCCGGCCCGCCGCGCGCCGACGCAACGGTGCTCGCCGCGTTGCGCACGGGACGCCCGGTCGATCGCAGCGTCGACGGCGCGCTCGTGGCCGCCGTGCCGCTCGTCGTCCGCGAGCGCGTCACCGGCGCCGTGCGCGCCGTCCGCGCCGACGCGGCCGTCGAGCGCAGCGCGCGCGACGCATGGCTGGCGATCGCGGCGCTCGCCGCGGCCCTCGTGCTCGCCGCCGTGCTGGCCGCCCTCGTCCTCGGCCGCCGCCTCGCCCGCCCGCTCGAGCGGCTCGCGGCCGCCGCGCGGCGGCTCGGCGAGGGCGAGTTCACCGTCCGGGCGCCGCGCGCGGCGATCCCCGAGGTCGACGCCGTGGCGACGGCGCTGGACGCCACCGCGCAGCGCCTCGACGAGCTGCTCGCGCGCGAGCGGGCCTTCAGCGCCGACGCGTCGCACCAGCTGCGCACGCCGCTGCAGGCGCTGCGCATCGAGCTCGAGGGCATGGAGCTGCGCGGCGACCACCCCGCGGAGCTGCCCGCCGCGCTCGGGCAGGTCGACCGGCTGCAGACGACGGTCGACACGCTTCTCGCGGTCGCCCGCGACGCCCCGCGCCGCGAGGCGCGCACCGACCTCGCGGCGCTCGTCGCCGACGTGGAGGCCCGCTGGCACGGGCCGCTGGCGGCCGAGGGACGGCCGCTGCGGGTCGTCGACCGCTCCGGCCCGGCGGTCGCCGCGGTGTCGGGAGCCGTCGTCGCCGAGATCGCCGACGTGCTGGTCGCGAACGCCCGGCAGCACGGGGCGGGCGCCGTCACGCTCACGGTGCGCGACGTCGGTGGGTGGCTCGCGCTCGACGTCGCCGACGAGGGGCCGGGGTTCGCCGGCGACCCCGAGGCGGCGTTCGCCCGGCGGGCGGGGTCAGGCGGGCACGGCATCGGCCTCGCGCTCGCCCGCTCGCTCGCCGAGGCCGAGGGAGGCCGGCTGTCGGTCGGCCGGTCGGGCCCCGGGCCGACGCTGACCCTGCTGCTGCCGCGTTGTCCATGAGCCGCGGCGTCCTATGGCAGGCGGCGATGACCGTTCCCTGGGAGGGCCCCCCGCGCAGCGAGCCGCCGTTCCCGCCGCAGAAGGCCGACGTCTCGCTGCTCTCGCGCATCGAGGGACTCGTGGGGGAGGAGGACGCGCTCCTGCTCATCCCGGCGAAGGACCGCAGCGCCCACGAGCACGACCGGCTGCGCTCGATCGGCGGCGAGCTCGATCGCATCTGGGACACCCTGCGCCGGCGCGCCCAGCGGCTCGAGGCGCACGCGCAGGGCGGCCACTGAGCCCGCCCGGGCGCCGTCCTACCCTGGGTCTCGACCATGGTCGACCCCGGGCTCATCGACCGGCGGCTGGACGTCATCGGGCGCCATCCGTTCCGGGCGACGTTCCACCTCCGCGGGCGCGAGCGCGCGGAGGTGACGCTGCGCGGCATGACCACGATCCGTCGTCACGCGGCGGACCTGCTCGCCAAGCGCCTGGCGCCGGCGCAGCCGGCCAAGGACGGGCGCCAGACGCCCTACCGCGGCCATCCCGTGTTCGTCGCACAGCACGCAACCGCGACGTGCTGCCGGACCTGCCTGCAGCGCTGGCACGAGATCCCGAAGGGCCGCGAGCTCAGTGCCGAGGAGCAGGCCTATGTGGTCGACGTGATCGCGCGCTGGATCGAGCGCGAGCACACGAGGGCCTGACCGGGACGAGCGCGCCGAGGCTGTGGCGCTCCGCGCCGGCGTGACTCGCTGGACAGGCGGGCGGTCGACGCTCCCCCGATGCCGACCGCTCGCCCCACGCACCGGGGCCGGGAGGCGAGCGGAGCGCCACACGTCCCGATCGCCGTGGTCGCGTCCTCGGGTCGGCGGCGGGGTCTCCGGGGCGTTCACTCGTCGCGCGGTCGCGCGCCACCGGCTGACCGGCCACCCTTGCGCATCGACCCTGCGCACTCGAGCGTCGGCTTCGAGGTCAAGCACATGACGATCGCCACCGTCCGCGGGCAGTTCCGCGAGTTCGAGGGGACGATCGAGGCCGCCGAGGACCCGTCCGACTCGCGCGCCTGGGGCAGCGTGAGGACGGCGAGCATCGACACCGGCAACGAGGACCGCGACAACCACCTGCGCTCCCCCGACTTCTTCGACGCGGAGCACGACCCCGAGGCGCGCTTCGAGTCCACGCGCCTGGAGCCGCTGGGCGGCGCCGAATGGCGGGTGACGGGGAACCTCACGATCAAGGACGTCACGCCCGAGGTCACCTTCGACGCGACCGTCCAGGGCGCCGGCGAGGACCCATGGGGCAACGAGCGCGTGGGCGTCGCCGTGCGCGGTTCGCTCGACCGCACCGACTTCGGCCTGACCTGGCAGCAGGCGCTCGCCAAGGGCGGCATGCTCGTCGGCGAGACGGTGAAGATCCAGGTGGACGCTTCGGCGATCCGGGCCTGAGGGAGGCCGGCGCGGGCAACCCGCCGGCGCTCACGTGGGGAGCTCGACGCGGAACTCGGCGCCCGCGCCGGGCGCGCCCGGGCTGAGCGTGACGTCGCCGCCGGCCGCCTTCGCGAGGCGCCGCGCGAGCGGGAGCCCCAGGCCGGCGCCGCAGTGGCCCGCCGTCGGCGTCGCGGTCCCGGGCTCGAAGATCGCCGCGCGCGCGTCGTCGGGGACGCCGGGGCCGTCGTCGGCGACGGTGACGACCACGCGGCCGTGGTCCGCCGCCGCGCCGAGCGTGACCCGGGAGCGCGCGAAGCGCCCGGCGTTGTCGAGCAGCGGAGCGACGATCCGCTCCACGATGTCCTCGTCGACCCCGGCCATGAGCGGCGCGGGCGGCTCGCGCAGGTCCACCACGACGTCCGGCGCGCCCGGTGGGGGCACGAACTCGCCGGCCAGGCGCGCGAGCGTCTGCCCGACCTCGCTGCGGCCGGCGTCGAACCGGGCGTCGGCGCGCGCCGCGGCCATCAGCGTCTCGAGGATGCCGCTCATCTGGTCGGCGCTGCGCGCGATGAGCGCGTGCCCCTCGTCGCGGTCCTCGCGAGAGCGCTCGCGCCGCTGCAGCAGATCCACCTCGGCGATGATCCGCGACAGCGGCGTGCGCAGCTCGTGGGAGAGCTCGGCCGACAGGCGCTGCTCGTGGCGCAGGCTGCCGGCGACCCGGTCGAGGAGCGCGTCGAACGCGTGCGCGAGCTCGCCGAGCTCGTCCGGGCGTGGCGTCGCCCCGAAGCGCCGGCCGGGCTCGTGCTCGCTCCACGCGACGGCGAGGCGCGTCATCTGACGCACCGGGTCGAGCGCACGGCCGATCGTGACCCACGTGAGCCAGAAGACGGCCGCCAGGAGCAGCGCGGCGAAGGCGAGCGAGCCGACGAGCGCCACGTCGAGCGTGCGCCGGTAGGCGACCAGCGAGGTGCCGGTGACGACCGTCCCGGTGCGGATGCCGTCGTCGGTCAGCGGCGCCGCATGGAGGCGGACCTCGCCGCCGAGGACGTCGTCGAAGACGTTCGTCTGGCCGGCGAGCGCGTCGGCGGCGCGCTGCAGCTCGGGGATCGCCGGCGGCCGTTCGATCGCGCGAGTGCCCTCGTAGATCCACACCTGCTGGTCGAGCGCGGCGTCGTCGGGGGACTCGCGCAGCCGCAGGTGGCCTCGGCGGTGGACGACCGTGGTGCCCGCGGCGGCCGCGAGCGAGCGCAGGCGGCTGTTCGCGTCGGCGTCGAGGCTGCGGGTCAGCACGACGTTGAAGACGACCGTCAGCGCCGCGATGCCGACGAGCGCGGCCAGCAGCGCCACGGCCGTCAGCCGCCCCCGCAGGGTCCGGAAGTGCCTCATCCGAGGCGGTAGCCGACCCCGCGCACGGTCACGATCGTGCTGTCGACCGCGGCCTCGCGGAGCTTGCGTCGCAGGCGCGCGACGTACTGGTCGAGCGTGTTGTCGTGGACGATCGCGCCCTCCGGCCAGCCCGCGCGGACGAGCTCGCGCCGGCGCAGCCCGGCGCCCGGCTGCGCCGCGAGCGCGGCGAGGACGCGGAACTCCGTCGGCGTGAGCGAGACCTCGCCGTCGGCGCCGCCGAGGGCATGGGCGACCGGGTCGAGGCGCATGTTGCCGAGCCCGACCGCCGCGTCGGCGCCGGACCGGCGCAGCAGCGCGCGCACCCGGGCGACGACCTCGTCGAAGTGGAAGGGCTTCGTGACGTAGTCGTCGCCGCCGGCGCTGAACCCCGACAGGCGGTCCGTCATCGCGTCGCGTGCCGTCAGGAACAGCACGGGCGCCCCGCACCCGCGGGCCCGCAGCGCCTGGCAGAGGTCGCGGCCGTCGGCGTCGGGCAGGCCGATGTCGATGATCAGCGCGTCGGGCGGGTCAGCGGCCTGCGCGACCGCCGACGCGCCGTCGGGCGCCACGCGGACCTCGAAGCCCTCCTCCGTCAGCCCGCGCTGCAGCTGGGACCGGAGGTCGGCGTCATCCTCGACGACGAGCAGGCGATGGGCGGTCATCTCGATCTCCTCAGGCGGGCTGCGGCCGCTGCGCGCTCGTGCCGACCGTACCGAGCCCGCGCCCGCCGGTGCTCGGCGGCGAGCTCATCGGCCGCGGTGCCGGCGGCGAGGGCGAACGGCATCGCCGGCCGGCAGGACGCTCACGGCCCGAGCATGACACGACGCACCTGAGTTCTTCCTGACCGCATCCGCCGCGGCGCGCGGGGCGCGCCGCGGCGAACGCCGTGTCAACGCGAGATGCCGGCGGCCGCCCGCACGGCCTCGACCATCTTCTGATAGCCCGTGCAGCGGCACAGGTTGCCGGACAGCGCGTGGCGGATCTCCTCGTCGCTGGGGCTCGGGTTGGCCTCG
>JAXDHC010000605.1:0-12117 GCA_034664705.1 Solirubrobacteraceae bacterium | reverse complement strand
AGCCAGAGCAGCGCGACGCCCTGCCAGTCGAGGGCGTCGAGGTCCGGCAGCCATCCGCGCTCGGGCTCCAGACGCAGCTCCACGACCTCGGCCCCCGCGAACGCGGCGCCGCGGGCGGGGACCGGGTAGCCGGGCGTCGTCACGGCGATCGCGGCGCCGGCGCCGCCGACGACCTGGGCGAGGTGGAAGATCGCCTCCTTGGAGCCGAGCGTCGGCACGATCTCGGTGTCGGGGTCGACCTCGGCGCCGAAGCGGGTCTGACACCACGTGGCGATCGCCGCGCGCAGCGCCGGCAGCCCCTCGGCCTTCGGGTAGCCGGAGACCGGCTCGAGCTCGACGGCCTCGGCGACGGCGCGGCGGATGAACGCCGGCGTCTCCTCGCGCGGCTCACCGGCGCCGAAGTCGATGACCGGCACGCCGCGCGCCGTCGCCGCGGCCTTCGCCTCGTCGAGGCGGACGAACGGATACGTCGCCATCCCGGCGAGCACGGGGTTCAGGCGCATGCGAAGCGCTCCAGGGTCTCGTAGCTGCGCACCAGCGCCTCGACGGCCACCTGCTCGTCGCGGGTGTGCGCGTGCACAGGGTCGCCCGGGCCGAAGTTCACGGCATCGATCCCGACCGCGCCGAACTCGGCCACGGGGGTCCACGCCTGCTTGGGCGCGACCTCGAGGTCGCCCGCGCGGACGAGCGCCTGCACGAGCGTGTTGCCCGTGGCCACGGGGCCGGAGGGCGCGTTGGAATCGATCGTCAGCGTGCCGTGCGGCTCGCACCACGCGCGCAGGCGGCGCTCGGCGTCGGCGGCGCTCGTGCCGGGCGGGTAGCGCATGTTCACGTGGGCGGTGGCGAGGTCCGGGATCACGTTGGCCGCGATGCCGCCCTCGACGCGCGTGACGGACACGACCTGCGTGAACGCCAGCCCGTCGAACTCGTGCGGCTCGGGCTCGACCTGCGCGAGCGCGTGGATCCCGGCGGCGGCGCGGTGGATCGCGTTGTCGGCCATCCACGGGCGGGCGGAGTGGCCACTGCGCCCGTGGAACGTCCAGGTCGCGTTGATGTTGCCCAGGCAGCCGGCGTGGATCGCGTTGGCCGTGGGCTCCATGACGATGACGGCGTCCGCGGTGCGCAGCCCGGGCTCGCGCTGCAGCAGCGGCGTGAGCGCGCTGTCGACGACCGGAAGCTCCTCGCGGCCGAAGAACACGAAGCCGAGGTCGATCGCGCGCTCCGCGCCGGCGGCGAGCGCGAGCTCGATCATCACCGCGATCGCGCCCTTCATGTCCGCGGCCCCGAGCCCGTGGACCGCGCCGGCGTCGCGGCGGCCGGGCCGGTTGCCCTGCGCGGGGACCGTGTCGAGGTGGCCGGCGAGCAGCACCAGCGGGCGCTCGCCGCGATCCGTCGTGCCGGCGAGCACGCACGTGTCGCCGGCGTCGCGGGCGTCGACCCCGCCGCTCCGCAGGACCTCGAGGACGTGCGCGGCGAGCGGGCCCTCCGCGCGCGACTCGGAGGGCACGTCGATGAGCTCCAGGGCCCTTGCGGCGAGGCGATCGGCGAGCGGCATGCGCTGGGGACTCTATGAGCGGGTCACGGCGCGAGGCGCTCGATCGTCCAGCCGCCGTCCTCGCGCCGGTAGCGGATCCGGTCGTGGAGGCGGCTCTTGCGGCCCTGCCAGAACTCGACCTCGCGCGGCTCGAGCAGGTAGCCGCCCCAGTGCTCGGGCCGCGGCACGGGCCCGTCGGCGAAGCGCTCCTCGGCCTCGGCGACGCGGCGCTCGAGGTCGGCGCGCTTCGCCAGCACCGCGCTCTGGGGCGACGCCCACGCCGCGATCTGGCTGCCCCGCGGTCGGCTCGCGAAGTAGGCGTCGCTCTCCTCGGCGGACAGGCGGCGCACGGGGCCGCGGGCGCGCACCTGGCGGTGCAGCTCCAGCCACCCCCAGGTCAGGGCCGCCTCGCCGGCGGCGTCGAGCTGGCCGGCCTTCGCGCTCGCGTAGCTCGTGAAGAACTGAAAGCCGCGCTCGTCCACGCCGCGCAGGAGCACGAAGCGGCAGTCGGGCCGGCCGTCGGGGTCGACGGTGGCCAGCGCCACCGCGTGCGGCTCGTAGACGCCCTCGGCCGCGGCGTCCTCGTACCAGCGCGCGAACTGGGCGATCGGGTCGCCGTCGACGTCCGAGCGGTGCAGGCCGCGGGTCTCGTACTCGTGGCGGAGCGTGCGCACGCCGGACGTCGCCGGCGGCGGCTCCGTCACGCGCGCTCGACCACGACCGTGGTCGCCTTGATGACCGCGGTCGCGCTGTCGCCGGGCTTGAGGGCGAGCTGGTCGGCCGCCTCACGGGACATCAGGGAGACCACGCGATGCGGCCCGCACGCCATGTCGACCTGGGCCATGACGCCGTCGCGCCGCACGGCGAGCACGATACCCGGCAGCCGGTTGCGGGCGCTCGTGGCGCCCGCGGCCGCCTGCTCGCGGAGCAGCCGCGCGAGCTCGTCCTGGGTGAGATAGCGCTGCTGGCCGCGACGCTCGAACTGGATGCGGCCGGTGCGTTCCCAGCGGCGCAGCGTGTCGATGCTCACACCGAGTGCTGTGGCAGCGGCCCCGATGCGGATGATGTCCTCCACCGACCCACGCTCCTCATCACCCATCCCCGGTCGGCCAGCCTAACCGGCCCCGGGCGCGCGTGCGCGTTTTCGGGTCCGCCGCGCCGCGCGGCCGCCACGCCTGCCGTTGACTGCCTATGCGATGCTTAGGCACATGGGCGAGATGACGCTGGGGGAGGCGGCGCGGCGCATCGGCGTGAGCGTCGACACGCTGCGCCGCTGGGCCGACGCGGGCAAGCTCCGGACGACGCGTGGCAGCGGGAACCGCCGGCTCGTGCCGGAAAGCGAGATCGGGCGCCTGGCGCCGCGACCCGAGCGCCACCGCGCCGGCGACGTGCTGTCGGCGCGCAACCGCTTCCCGGGCGTCATCACGTCGGTCGAGATCGACGGCGTCATGGCGCTCGTCGAGATCGAGGCCGGGCCGCACTGCGTGACCGCCGCGATCACCCGCGACGCCGTCGAGGAGCTCGGCCTCGTGCCGGGGATGGAGGCGACGGCGGCGGTGAAGTCGACGTCCGTGATGATCGAGCGCCGGGCGTGATGCGGCGCCGTGCGGTTCCCCTTGCCGCGGCGCTGCTCGCGCTCGTCCTCGCCGCCTGCGGCGGTGGAGGCGGTGGCGGCGACCAGCCCGCGCGCCCCGCCCTCACGGTGTCGGCGGCGTCCTCGCTGAAGGACGCCTTCACGGCCTACGGGCGTGCGTTCCCCGGCGCGGAGGTGCGGCTCTCCTTCGCCGGCTCCGACGATCTCGCCGCCCAGATCCGCCAGGGCGTCAAGCCGGACGTGTTCGCCGCCGCGAACACCAAGCTGCCCGACGCGCTCGCGCACGAGGGGCTCGTCGAGCGCCCCCGGGTCTTCGCCGGCAACGAGCTCGTGATCGCCGTGCCGGCCGACGGCCACGGCGTCGCCGGCCTGGGCGACCTCGGCCGGCGCGGCGTGAAGCTCGCGCTCGGCGCCGAGGGCGTGCCGGTCGGCGACTACGCGCGCCAGGTGCTGGGCCGCCTCGGCGCCGCCCAGCGCGACGCCGTGCTGGCCAACGTGCGCTCGAACGAGCCCGACGTGAAGGGCGTCGTCGGCAAGCTCGTCCAGGGCGTCGTCGACGCCGGCCTCGTGTACCGCACCGACGTGACGGCGACCGACGGCCGGCTGCGGGCGATCCCCCTGCCGGACGCGCTGCGCCCGCAGGTCGCCTACGGGGTGGCGGTCGTGCGCGGCGCGCGCCACCCGGCGCAGGCGCGGGCCTTCGTCGCCGGCCTGATCCGCGGTCGCGGCGCGGCCGAGCTGCGCCGGCAGGGCTTCCTCCCAGCGCCGGGCGCATGAGCGCGGGGGCCACGCTGCTCGGCGGTCCCGCCGCGCCCGTGCGCCGGCGCGTCGTCCGCGCGGGCTTCGCGCCACTCCTCGTCGCCGCGCTCGCCGCCCTGATCGCGTTCCTCACGCTGCCCGTCGTCGCGATCTTCGTCGACACCTCGCCGGGCGCGCTGGTCTCGAGCCTCGGCGACGAGGCGGTGCTGTCGGCGCTACGTCTGAGCCTGGAGTGCACGCTCATCGCCGTGACGATCATCGTGCTCGTCGGGACGCCCGCCGCCTACCTGCTCGCGACCCGGCGCTTCCCCGGCCGGACGATCGTCGTGACGCTCGTCGAGCTGCCGCTCGTGCTCCCGCCCGCGGTGGCCGGCATCGGGCTGCTGGCCGCGCTCGGGCCGCGCGGGCTCGTCGGCGGCGCCGTCGCGGACGCCGGGATCGAGCTCGCCCTGCAGACGGCGGGCGTCGTGGTCGCGCTGGTGTTCGTCGCCGCGCCGTTCTTCGTGCGCCAGGCGCAGGCGGCCTTCGAGGCGATCGACCACTCGTGGCTCGATGCCTCGCGAACCCTCGGCGCCTCCGAGGCGCGCACCTTCCTGCGCGTCGCCGTCCCGGCCGCGGCGCCGGGGCTGGGCGCGGGCCTCGCCCTCGCGTGGGGCCGCGCCCTCGGCGAGTTCGGCGCGACGATCATGTTCGCCGGCTCCCTGCGCGGCGTGACGCAGACCGCCCCGCTGGCGATCTACGAGCTGTTCTCCGGGGACTTCGACGGCGCGCTCGCGCTCTCGGCCGTGCTCGTCGCGGTCGCGGCGGCCCTGCTCCTGTCGGTCAAGCTGCTCAGCGGCGCGGCCATCCTCGGCGGTGCTGCTCGTTGAGGCGCGCACGCGGCTCGGGGACCTGGACCTCGACGTCGCGCTGAGCGTCCCCGCCGGCACGTGCCTCGCGCTCGCCGGTCCCTCCGGCGCGGGCAAGACATCGGTGCTGCGCGTCGTCGCCGGGCTCACCAGGCCCGCCGGCGGCCGGGTCTCCTGCGACGGCGAGACATGGCTGGACACCGCGCGCGGGATCGACGTGCCCCCCGAGGACCGCGGCTGCGGCTACGTCTTCCAGGAGTACGCCCTGTTCGGCCACCTCCGTGCGTGGCAGAACGTGGCCTACGGGCTGCGCGACGGCACCCGCGCGCAGCGTCGCGCCCGCGCGCTGGAGCTGCTGGACCGCTTCGGCCTGGCCGCGCGCGCGGACGCGCGTCCGGGCACGCTGTCGGGGGGCGAGCGCCAGCGCGTCGCGCTGGCCCGCGCGCTCGCGCGGCGCCCCCGCGTCCTGCTCCTCGACGAGCCGCTGTCGGCGCTGGACCCGCGCACGCGTGCGGGCGCCGGGCGTGAGCTGGCCGGCGTCCTGCGCGAGGCCGGCGTCCCGGCCGTGCTCGTGACCCACGACTTCACCGAGGCGGCGCTGCTCGGCGACCGCGTCGGCGTGATCGACGGCGGGCGCGTCGTCCAGGAGGGCACGCCCGCCGACCTCGCCGCGGCGCCGGCCTCGTCCTTCGTCGCCGACTTCACCGGCGCCGTCGTGCTCACGGGGACGGCGCGGCGGCGCCCCGACGGGCTCACGCACGTCGCGCTCGACGGCGGCGGCGAGGTGGTCAGCCTCGACGCGGGGGAGGGTGCGGTCGCCGTCAGCGTCTACCCGTGAGAGATCGCGATCCTGCCGCCGGGCGCGCCGGCCGGCTCGGCCCAGAACCGGCTCGAGGCCGACGTGCAGACGATCACGGCGATCGGCAGCCGGATCCGCGTCGGGCTCGCGGCGCCGCAGCCGCTCGTCGCCGAGGTCAGCGAGGTCGCCGTCCGGGACCTTCACCTGGCGCCGGGCGTGCGCGTCACCGCGAGCTGGAAGGCGGCGGCGACGCGGCTCGTCGCGGCGGGGTAGGGCGCGCGCGGCCGGCCTGCGGTTGCCGGTGCACCCGTCCGCCTGCCGGGGTCCTGCTATCGGTACGGGCCCATGCGCCGCGCGCGCCCCGAGATCTCGCTGACCTACGTGGGCCCCGAGCTGCGCGACGCGGTGCTCCGTCTCGCCCCGCACGCCGACCAGGAGCGCTTCGCCGGGCGCCCGGACGAGGCGCTCGCCGCGGCGGAGGCGGACCCCGGGCGCCGGCCGGTCGCGATCCTGGAGGCCTCGGCGCCGGTGGGCCTCTTCGCGCTGCACCACGGACCGGGCGCGGGCGAGCTCCTCGCGGGTGAGGCCGATCTCCTGCTGCGCGGCTTCTTCGTCGACGCGGCCGCGCAGGGCCGTGGCGTCGCCTCCCGCGCGCTCGCCGCGCTGCCCGCGTTCGTCCGCGCGAACATGCCGGCGGTCCGGCGCATCGTCCTGAGCGTCAACGTCCGCAACCCCGCGGCGATCCGCGTCTACACGCGGGCGGGGTTCACCGACACCGGCGCGATCTACCTGGGCGGCAGCCAGGGACCACAGCACGTCCTCGCGCTCGCGCTCTGACCGCGACGGAGCGCGTCGGCGGCGAACACGGTCGGTGGGGGCCGTGGGTCACCGGCGTACATCCACCGCGTGCGCCCGAACGGTCGCCGTGACCCCTCCCGGGGCCTCTAGACTGGGCCCAGCACATGGAACGAAGCCGCCACGGACGTCTGACCCCATCCCGCGCCGCCGACGGGCAGCCCACGGCCCGCGCCAAGCAGCGCGCCTACGCCATCGCCGCCCTGCCCGAGGGCGACGACCTCAGCGAGCTGCACGAGCTCCTGCGCACCGCCGGCGTCGCCGTCGTCGGCCAGACCGTGCAGCACCGCGAGCAGCCGCACCCGAACAGCTACCTCGGGCCTGGCAAGCTCGAGGAGGTCAAGGAGGCCGCCAAGCGCGCGGACGCGAACCTGATCGCGGTCGACGACGAGCTCTCGCCGCGCCAGGAGCGCAACCTCGAGCAGGAGCTCGGGCTGCCGGTCGTCGACCGCACCACGGTGATCCTCGACATCTTCGCCGGGCACGCCAACAGCGCCGAGGGCAAGCTGCAGGTCGAGCTCGCCCAGCTGCAGTACAACCTCGCCCGCATGCGCGGCCTGTGGACGCACCTCGAGCGTCTCGGCGGCGGCATCGGCACGCGAGGCCCCGGCGAGTCGCAGATCGAGACCGATCGCCGCCTGGCCCGCGACCGGATCTCCGCGCTGCGGCGCAAGCTCACCGACGTCAAGGGCTCGCGGTCGGTCATGCGCGCCGAGCGCGAGCGGGCCCACCTCCCGCAGGTGGCGCTCGCCGGCTACACGAACGCCGGCAAGTCGACCCTGCTCAACGCGCTCACGGGCGCGGAGGTCGGCGTCCGCGACCGGCTGTTCCACACGCTGGATCCGAGCACGCGCGAGCTGCGCCTCAGCGGCCGTCCCTACCTGCTCACCGACACCGTCGGCTTCATCCGCAAGCTCCCGCACCAGCTGGTCGACGCGTTCGGCGCCACCCTCGAGGAGACGCGGCTGTCGGACCTCATCCTCCACGTCGTCGACGCCTCCGTCGACGAGGACGAGATGGTCGAGATGACCCGCGCGGTCGAGAGCGTGCTCGACGAGATCGGCGCCGGCGAGCGCCCCCGGCTGCTCGTCCTCAACAAGGCCGACGCGCTCGACGACGACCGCCGCGAGGAGCTTCGCTTCCGCCACCCGGACGGAATCCTGGTCTCGGCGCTCACCGGCGAGGGCCTCGAGGAGCTGGGCGACCGCATCGAGCGCGCGTTCCGCGAGACGCTCCGCAGCGTGGACCTGCTGCTGCCCTTCGACCAGGGCGGCCGGCTCGCCGAGCTGCACGACATGGCCGGCGACCTCGAGCGCACCGACACCGCCGAGGGCGTCCGCGTCCGCGGTCGCGTGCCGGTCGCGGTGGCCGAGCGCTTCTCGCGCTTCGACGTGTCCGACGGCGCGTCGGCGAACGGCGCCTGAGCCGCCCGGGGCTCCGGGCCCCGCGCGGTGCGCCGCGCGGTGGGCTGGCGCTGGCGTCGAGGGCGAGCTGTCCCGGCGCAGGCGGTGGGGGCTGGGGCGCCATGGGGTTCGGTTTCTTGGATGCCGACCAGACCGCGCTCGCCCGACACGGGCGATTGCGCGGAGCGCCACCGGCACCCGCACCGCCAGCGGCACCCGCACCGGCCCCGCGCGCAGCCCCGTTGGTCAGCTGGCTGACCTCAGCGCTGCGCCGAGTCGCGCACGCTGTGCCCCTTCTGCTCTAGGGCGCGGTCCTGCCGTGGGAGGACCATGCCGGCGGGTTCACTAACGCTCTTGGGGGGCTACACCGTGTTTTCCCGCACCCGTTCCACCGCACGGGCGCGCTGGCTCTCGCGCGCCGCAACCACGACGCTGGGAGGCTTCGCCGCGCTCGCGGCGATGCCCGCGGCGGCGCCCGCCGACATCGTCGAGCCGCCGCCGCTGCCGCACGTCATGACCGTCTTCCCGGATCGCGACTTCGTCAGCGTGGAGGGCTACGCCCCGAACACCGACATGACGATCCGCGTCGTCCGCAACGGCCTCACCATCGGCACAGCGGCCGGTACGACCGACGGCGACGGCCTGCTCGAGGTCAACCATCCCGGCGGTGTCTGCTGGCAGGGATCGACGCCGAACATCATCGGCCAGGACAAGGTCGTCGTCACGCCGACCGTCACGCCGGCCGACGGCGACGCCACCACGACGCAGAGCGTCGTGGCCGGCCAGGCGTTCATCGAGAAGGACCCGGTGACGCAGGCGCGCACCGGCCGCGTCATCGTGAAGGGCACGGCGCGCAAGGCCGACGGCTCGCCGATGGACCTCGGCTCCGTGGAGCAGCGCATCGTCAATCCGGCGCTGACGAGCGTGCCCGAGGTCGGCCGGCGCGACATCCGCGCGGTGCTCGGCGGCGACCCGAGAGGCGGCGTGCTCAGCGCCGATCCCGCCGGTGGCCCCGGCGCCTTCATCGCCGTCTACTCCCAGTTCAGCGACAGCACCGACGACCTCCTCGTCGCCGGGCAGACGCGCGTGCTGGCGTGGCAGGCCGCGAACGCCGGCGGCGACCGGCTCGGCATCACGATCCACGAGGTCGGCGAGGTCGGCGGTCCCGGCTTCGGCGGCTGCCCGGGCGGCGCGGACTACGCGGTGAACGACAGCCAGCCCGCGAACGTCACCAAGGCCCTGATCGACGGCGGCGCGCCGCTCGGCGTGTCCGGCGTCGCCCAGGACGCGGACGCGGTCACCGTCACGCTGAGCGACGGGGACAGCTCCACGACCGATCCCGTCACGACCGTCACGCCGTCCCCGGCGACCGGCTCGCAGACCTGGAGCGCGACGTTCACCGCCGCGGAGGTGGGGGCGCTGAAGGACGGCACGCTCACGGCCAGCGGCGAGTACACGGTCGGCGCGAACACGATCAGGGGCGCCGAGCACCGGCTCGCCAAGGACGTGATCGCTCCCGGCGCGCCCACCGCGACGCCCGGGTCCGGCACCTACGCCACGAGCCAGGCGGTGACGCTCGCGCGGCCCGACCCGGCGTCGAGGATCCGCTTCACGGCCGACGGGACCGACCCGACGGCGACGAGCCCGCTCGCGCCCGCGCAGATCAGCGTGACGAGCTCGCAGACCATCAGGGCCGTCGCGTTCGACGACGTCGGCAACCCGAGCGCGGTGAGCGCGTTCGCGTACACGATCACGACCCCCGGCGGCACCGGCGCGACCGGCGCCGTCGGCACCCCGGCGACCGCGGGCAGCCCGTCCGTCACGACGACGGGCACGCCCGCGAGCGCGGCCGCCGCAGCCGCCTTCGGACTGCCGGTGGTGGGCGGGGCGCTCGCGCCGCGTCCGCAGGCCGGACAGCCGTCGGTCGCCCCGGCCGCCGACGCGCTGGCCGTGACCGAGCTCGCGCTGGCCCGCCGCATCTCGGTCGTGCGCCTGCGCTCCACGGGCCTGCGCATCGCCATGCGGCTGCCGGCCGGCTCGCGCGTCGTGCGCGTGCGGTTCCACCGCATCCGCAACGGCCGCGCCGATCGGGTCGCGATGGCCGTCGTGCTGCGCTCCCCGGTCACGACGGGGCGCTACGTGCTGGCGCTGCGCGACCGGGCGCTGCTGCGCCGGCTCAGGCCGGGGCGCTACGTCGCCGAGGTGAGCGCCGGGCGCTCGCGCGCCGACCTGCGGCGGACCGCCCGCGTCACCTTCTCGGTGACGAGGTAGGGGCCGAGGTTCCCCCGGGTCAATGCCGCCCTCGGGCCGGGCCGGGCGACCGGCCGGCTCGGGGGCGGCCACCGGGCGCCGGGGGCGCGGCCGGCCCGCGCCCCCGGGACGCCGGCTCCGGCCGTCGGGGTCGTCCCGGCCGGCGCTGGCTGCGCCAGAACCACACCAGCCCCGCGATGAACAGCGCGCAGGCGACGAAGAAGTTCAGGCGCATGCCGAGGATGCGGTGGGCGGGGTCGACGCGCAGCAGCTCGAGGCCGATGCGCCCGAGCGAGTAGCCGGCGACGTAGAGCGCGAACAGGCCCGGCGGGCGGATCTCGCGCCGCCGCCCGAGCCACACGAGCGCGCCGGCGAGCAGCAGGTTCCACACGATCTCGTAGAGGAACACCGGGTGGAAGGTCGCGACGTCCTCGTAGCCGGCCGGGCGGTGCGAGCGGTCGATCTCCAGGCCCCACGGCAGCGTCGTCGGGCCGCCGAACAGCTCCTGGTTGAACCAGTTGCCGATGCGCCCGATCGACTGGGCGACGAGCAGCCCGGGCGCGACCGCGTCCATGAACGCGGGGACGTCGGCGCCGCGCCGGCGCAGCGCCCAGATCCCGCCCAGCGTCCCGCCCGCGATGCCGCCCCAGATCCCGAGGCCGCCCTCCCAGATCGCCAGCGGCCCCCACCAGTGGTCGGGCACCTGGTCCCAGCTCGTGACGACGAAGTACAGCCGACCGCCGATGAGCCCGGCCGGGAAGCCCCACATGGCCGCCTCCTGCACGAGCTCGCCGTCGCCGCCGCGCGCCTCCCAGCGCCGCGTCGTGACCCACACCGCGCCGAGGACCGCGAGCACGTAGCAGAGGCCGTAGGCGTGCACGAAGAGCGGGCCCAGGTGAAAGCCGCTCGACGACGGGCTCGGGATCGAGGCGAGCAGCGTCACGGGGCGATCGTGTCACGGGCGCGACGCGCGGCGCGTCGGTCAGCGCCCGGAGGAGCCGAAGCCCAGCTCGCCGCGGTCGTCCGGCGGCGCCGGGAGCTCCTCGACGACGCGGACCTCCGGCGCGACGAAGGGCACGAGCAGCAGCTGGGCGATGCGATCGCCGGCTCGCGCGGCGTACGGCGCGTCGCCGGTGTTGAGCAGCGTCACGCGCAGCTCGCCGCGGTAGCCGGGGTCGACGAGCCCCGGCGTGTTGACGATCGTGACCCCGTGGCGGGCGGCGAGGCCCGAGCGCGGCGTGACGAGGCCGGCGACCCCGGGCGGCAGCGCGATCGCCACGCCGGTGCCGACCGTGCGGCGCCGGGCGGGCCAGAGCGTGAAGTCCTCGTCGCAGGCGAGGTCGTAGCCCGCGTCGTGCTCGTGCGCCCGGCTCGGGGGTCGGGCGCCCGGGTGCAGCAGGCGGACCTGCAGCTCGGCGGTGAGCAGGTCGAGGGCGACGGCGGACATGGCGCAGCACCGTAGCGGCCCCGCCGGTCGCGGTCGCGGCTCCGGCGAGAGCCGCGACCGCTGAGAGCGGGAAGATCCGGCGCGCTGCGGGGCTGTCTACTCGGCCGGGATCTCGTCGTAGACCATCTTCAGGTCCATGCCCTGCGTGCGGCGATACAGCCGCGAGCCGACGTAGATGCCGATGGCGATCAGGTACAGGACGGCGACGTACTTCAGCGACGCCGGGTTGTTGACGCCGTAGACGTCGTCCTTGAACCAGTGGTAGAGGCTGAACAGCAGGATCAGCCCGAACATCGCCGCCGAGAACGTGATCAGCGGGATGCCGAGCACCCGGTAGCGCGCGATCGGCGACGCGTTGTAGATCTCCGGCTTGCGCCACGGGAGGATCGCCGCGGCGATCGTCGACCCGAGGAACGTGATCGCGATGACGAGCGTCGCGTCGAGCGTCCAGCTCGCGAAGTCCGCGCTGTAGGCGTAGAACGCCGAGATCGGGATCGACGGGATGAGCATCAGCGCGAGCGCCGCGTAGGGCACGCCGTTGCGACCGACCTTGGCGACCCACTCGGGCAGGACGCGGTCGAACGCGGTCGCGAAGATTACCCGCGTCGACGACAGGAACACCGAGCCG
>JAXDHC010000604.1:0-4172 GCA_034664705.1 Solirubrobacteraceae bacterium | reverse complement strand
CGACTACCCCCACGACCGTCCCGGCCACCTGAGCCCCCAGGAGCTCCTGCCCGACGCGCTCGCCGGCACGCGGTTCTACGAGCCCGACGAGGCCGAGGCGGACCTGCGCGACCGGCTCGAGGCGGTCCGGCGGGCGCGCGGGCGCTGACGGCGCTCCCGGCGGCTCAGGCCGCGCGTCGCGGGCGCCGGCCGCCGCGGTAGCGCAGCCGGTCGGGCAGCAGCGGGACGACGACGCGCTTGGCGTACTCCGCGCCGCCGCGCAGCACGACCGCGCGCGCCGGATCCCACGAGAAGCCGTACATGCGCCGCACGCGCGGCGGGAGCAGGCCGATCGTGACGAAGTTGGCGAGCTCGAGCATCGGCCGCGCGTGGACCGGCACCGGCGGGCGCATGACGATCTTGACCGCGAGCTCGCGGGCCTCCGGCGTCACGTGGAGGTCGTCGCCGCCCACCATCGCGTCCATGTAGTCGGTGAAGTCCTCGATCGTCGCCGGCATGTCGGCGTTGCGCAGCCCGAACAGCCGCCCGACGACGCGGTAGTCGCGCCAGAACGCGTCGCGCTCGTCGCGCGTGAGCGATCTCACGGAGCGCTCGTAGACGACGAGGGCCGAGTCGGCCATGCACGCCAGGATCCAGAGCAGCAGCTCGGGGTCGTCCGCGCGGTACGGCGTGCCCGCCGGATAGCGCCCCGCCGCCTCGTGCAGCTCGCCGCTGATCCGGCGATGGATGGCGCGAACGCGCCGCGTCGCCTCCCGCGCCTCCGCTCGGTCGCCGTAGCCGATGAGCCCGAGGACCCGCACGGTGCGCTGGAGGCGCTCGTAGGGCTCGTCGAGCGCGCCGGTGTGGGCGAAGAAGCCCGCGAACGCGACGGGGTGCGCCGCCTGCATCAGCAGCGTCCGCGGCCCGGACAGCGCGACGACCGACTCGCGCTGGACGCGGCGGATCATCGAATCGTCGGTGAAGAAGCTGTCGGACATGCGGTCTGTGCTCACAGTACGGCGCACTACCCTGTCTGGACCATGCCTGCCGCCGCCTATGCCGGGAAGGAGTGCGTCTGCCAGTTCCGCCGCGGGGTCTGTGACCAGACCTGCGTGCGCGACATGCTCGAGACCCCCTTCTACATCGCCGCCCTGAAGCTCTCGGGCCGGCGCTGCGTCGTCGTCGGGGGCGGCGAGATCGGCCTCGAGAAGGTCGAGGGCCTGCTCGCCTGCGACGGCCAGGTCACGCTCGTCGCACCCGAGGCGGGGCCGGACCTCGAGCGGCTCGCCGGCGAGGGCTCGATTCGCTGGGAGCGCCGCGAGTACGCGCCGGGCGACCTCGAGCGCGCCTTCCTCGTCATCGCCTGCACCGACGACACGGACATCAACATCGGCATCTACGAGGACGCCGAGCGCCGCGCGATGCTCGTCAACGTCGTCGACGTCCCGCCGCTGTGCAACTTCATCCTTCCCGCCATCCTGCGCACGGGCCCGCTCGCCATCGCGATCTCCACCGCGGGCGCGTCACCCGCGCTGGCGAAGCGCATGAAGCGCGAGATCGGCGAGCTCTTCGGCGAGGAGTACGCGACGCTCGCCATCCTGCTCAACGAGGTGCGCGGCTGGGCCAAGGGCACGCTGCCCACCTATCAGGATCGCAAGGACTTCTTCGAGGGCATCGTCAACGGCGAGCCCGACCCGATCGCGCTGCTGCGCGCGGGCGACACCGCCGCCGTGCGCGACCTCATCGCCGCGGCGCAGCAGGCGACGGCGACCCACGCGTGAGCGAGCTCACGCACCTCGACGAGCGGGGCCGCGCGCGCATGGTCGACGTCGGCGACAAGCCGACGACCGCGCGCCGCGCCGTCGCCCGCGCCGAGGTCCGGATGACGCCGGCCACGGCCGCCAAGGTCGTCGCCGGCGACGCGCCGAAGGGGGACGTGCTCGGGACGGCGCGCCTCGCCGGCGTCATGGCCGCCAAGCGCACGGGCGAGCTCATCCCGCTGTGCCATCCGCTGGCGCTCGACCAGGTCGACGTCGAGGCCGAGGTCGACGCCGCCGCGGGGCTCGTCACGCTGACGGCGACGGCGCGCGTCACGGCCCGCACGGGCGTCGAGATGGAGGCGATGACGGCCGCCGCCGTCGCCGCGCTGACCGTGTACGACATGGTCAAGGCGCTCGAGAAGGGCGTCGAGATCGCCTCCGTCGTCCTGCTGGAGAAGTCCGGCGGGCGCAGCGGCGAGTGGCGCCGCGACGGGTCCTAGCCCGCTCTGGCCGCGCCCCCTCGGTCGCCCCGGCGATCGTGAGCGTGCCCGCCCGCTCGCAGGCCAGGTTCCGATCGGTGCCCGCCGGGATATCTTCCAGCGCGTGCGCACCGCCGTTCTGACCATCTCGACGTCCGTCGCCCGCCGCCAGAACGAGGACACGGCGGGGCCGCTCCTCGCGCACCTCGCCGAGGAGGCCGGGGCCGACGTCGAGGCCATGGAGGTGATCCCCGACGACTTCCCGCTCATCGAGGACCGTCTCCACCACTACGTCGACGACAACTTCACGTTCGTCTTCACGACCGGGGGCACGGGGCTCACGCCGGACGACGTCACGCCGGAGGCGACGCGGGCCGTGATCGAGCGCGAGGCGCCGGGGATCGCCGAGGCCATGCGCGCCGAGAGCATGCGCCACACGCCCATGGGCATGCTCGCGCGCGGGGTGTCGGGGATCGCCCACCGCACGCTGATCGTCAACTTCCCGGGCAACCCCAAGGCGATCGCAGAGGTGTTCCCGGTCATCGCGCCGGCCCTGGCGCACGCCGCCGAGACGCTGGTCCGCGAGGGTGGCCGCGCCGGCGGCCATTGAGCTCGACGGCCTGACGCGGCGCTATGGCGAACGGATCGCCCTGGCGGACGTCACGCTTGCGATCCCGGCCGGGGCCACGCTCGTCGTGTTCGGCCCCAACGGCGCCGGGAAGTCGACGCTCCTGCGCGTGCTCGCCACGCTCCTGCGCCCGCACTCCGGCGTGGTGCGCGTCCTCGGGCGCGCGCTGCCCGACGAGGGCTGGGCCGTGCGCGGGCGCATCGGGCTGCTCGGCCACGAGCCGCTGTTGTACCGGGACCTGAGCGGCCGCGAGAACCTGCGCTTCCACGCGCGGCTGCACGGCGTCGGCTTCGAGCGCGTCGAGGCGCTGCTCGACCAGGTCGGCCTGCGCATCCGCGCCGACGACCGCGTGCACACGTACTCGCGCGGGATGGTGCAGCGGCTGGCCGTCGCGCGGGCGGTGCTCCACGATCCGGAGGTCCTCCTGCTCGACGAGCCGCGGGCGAACCTCGACCCCGCGGCGGCCGACCTCGTCGAGCCGCTCATCGGCGCGGCCTCCGGGTGCACGCGCGTCGTCACGAGCCACGACCCGGCCGGAGGCCTGGCGGAGGCCGACATCGCCCTCGGGCTGCGCGGCGGGCGCCCCGTCCTCCTCGGACCCGCCGAGCGGGTCGGGACGGCCGACATCGGGGCCCTGTACCGGTGAGCGCCCGCGACGACGAGACGCGCGAGGTGCCGATGCGGACCGCGGTCGCGGCGCTCCTGCGCAAGGAGCTCGGCCTCGAGCTGCGCGCGCCGCAGGCGGTGCCGGCGATGGCGCTGTTCAGCGTCACGACGCTCGTGGTCTTCCACTTCGCCATCCAGCGCGGCCAGGTCGCCGGGGACCTCGCGGCCGGCGTCCTGTGGGTGACGCTGCTCTTCGCGGCGATGCTCGGCATCGGGCGCCTGTTCGTCGCCGACCACGAGGAGGGCGGCATGGACGGCTTCCTGCTCGCCCCCACCGACCGCACGGCGATGCTCGTCTCGAAGGCCGTCGCGCTCTTCGCGTTCCTCGCGACGGTCGAGGTCGTCGCCGTGCCCGCCTTCGCCCTCCTCTTGCTCGGGCCCGACCCGGGCATCGGCGCCTACCTGCAGCTCGCCGCCCTGCTCGTCCTGGCCGACACGGGCATCGCGGTGGTCGGCACGCTCGTCGGCGCGATCGCGGTGCAGACCCGCGCGCGCGACCACCTCTTCCCGCTGCTGGCCCTGCCGCTCCTGATTGCGGTGATGATCGGCGCGGCGAAGGGCACCACGCCCCTGGTCCTCGAGGCCGGGGCGCGCGGCGTGGAGGTGCGCTGGTTGCTGATCCTCGGCCTCTATGATCTTGTCTTCGGGCTCCTGGCGTAC
>JAXDHC010000603.1:0-3586 GCA_034664705.1 Solirubrobacteraceae bacterium | reverse complement strand
GGCCATGGAGTACGGCGCCGAGACGGCCGCCGGCGCCCTCGGGGTCAAGCTCGAGAAGGTCATCGCCAAGTGGGACTCGGCGCAGCAGCTCAACCAGCTCGAGACGGCCGTGCAGCAGAAGAAGTATGACGGGATCGTCGCCTTCGCCGCGGACCCCAACGCGGAGTGCCGCATCCTCAAGCAGCAGGTCCCGGACGCCGGCATCCCCGTCGTCATCACGAACTTCCCGCTCTGCGGGGACAGCGACTTCACCGAGGGGACCGTCGGCGTCTCGACCTCCCAGTCGCTGCCGTTCTACCGGCAGTACGCCGAGTGGGCGTTCGGTGAGCTGTCCAAGAAGGGCGGCGGCAAGGTCGGCGTCCTCAGCGGCCCCGCGGCGTTCGGCCACGCCAAGCAGCTCAAGAAGGCGACCGAGGAGGTCGTCAAGAAGTTCGACAACGTCACGATCGCCCAGAACCTCAACGCCGACTGGACGACGGCGGGCGGCCTCAAGCAGGCGCAGACGCTCATGCAGACCCATCCGGACCTCAAGATGCTGCTCTCGTCCTACGACCAGAACACCATCGGCGCGGTGAAGGCCCTGAAGGCCGACGGGAAGAAGCCCGGCGACCTCATGATCTTCAACCTCGGGGGCGACAAGGTCAGCTTCCCGCTGATGAAGGACGGGTGGATCCAGGGCACGCAGTACCTCCAGCCGATCGAGGAGGTCGGCCAGGCCGTCGAGATGCTGGTCGCCAAGCTGGACGGGGCGAAGACGCCGGAGTTCAACAACCTCGGGGACGGCAAGAGCCATCCCGCGGGAACGGCGCAGATCACGCTCGAGAACATGGATCAGTTCAAGCCGCAGTTCTAGCCGTGAGCGGATCCAGGAATCGCGACGGCGCCCCGACGCCGGATGCGAGCCGGGAGATGACGGCGGGAGGGCCCACGCGGCCCTCCCCGCCGGCCCTCCTGCTCGAGGACGTCAGCAAGACCTACCCCGGGACGCGTGCCCTCGACGGCGTCTCGCTGTCGGTCGGACGCGGCGAGTTCCGCGCCCTCGTCGGCGAGAACGGCTCCGGGAAGTCGACGCTCGTGGGGATCCTCGGCGGCCGCGTGGCCGCCGATCCGGGCGGACGGGTCGAGGTCTGCGGAGCGGCCCTGCCCCAGCACGACCCGTCGGCATCGCGCGCGCTCGGCGTCGCGATCATCCACCAGGAGCTGCTCATCGTGCCGCAGCTCTCGGCCGTCGAGAACGTCTTCCTCGGCGACCTGCCGCGTCGCGGCGGGCTCGTCGACTTCGACCGGATGCGCGGCGAGTTCCGCGTGCTCGCCGGCCGGCTCGGCATCACCATCGATCCCGGGACGCCGGCCGGCACGCTCTCGATCGCCCAGCAGACGCTGCTGGAGATCATGCGGGCGATGCGCCGGCAGGCGCGCGTCCTGATCATGGACGAGCCGACGGTCACGCTCGGCGTGCCCGAGCGCGAGCGGCTCTACGCGATCATCGAGAGCCTGAAGGCCGACGCCGTGACCTTCCTGCTCATCTCGCACGACCTCGACGAGGTGATGCGCCTCGCCGACTCGGTCACGGTGTTCCGCGACGGCCACCACGTGCGCACCGCGCCCCGCCCGGGCTGGAGCAAGGCCGGGCTCGTGGACGCGATGCTGGGCGACGAGCGCGGCGCGAAGGCCCTCGCCGCCGGGCAGCGCCCGGACGACCTGGCGACCGGCGCGCCGCGGGCGCAGGGCCCGCCGCTCATGCGCGTGCGCGGCGTGCGCGCCGGCGCGAAGCTCGCGGTCGACGAGCTGAGCGTGGCGAGCGGCGAGATCGTCGGCATCGCGGGCCTCGTGGGATCCGGGCGCACCTCGCTGCTGCGGGCGATCGCCGGCGCCTTCGAGGGCTCGGCCGGCGAGCTGCAGATCGACGGCAAGGCGGTCCGGTGGCCGCGCCGCGTCCACGAGGCGCTCGGGCGGGGCATCGCGCTGCTGCCCGAGGACCGCAAGCGTCACGGCCTCGTCCTCGACCTTCCCGCCGGCGACAACGTGACCCTGTCCGACCTCGGCGCGGTCTCCTCACACGGCGTGCTCAGCCGTCCGAGGGGGTTGGCGCGCGCTCGCAAGCTGCTGGCCGACGTCGAGTTCCGCGGTCGCATCGAGGGACCGGCCAGGACGCTGTCGGGCGGCAACCAGCAGAAGGTCATGGTCGCCAAGTGGGTCCATGCGGGCCCGCGGATCCTGCTGATCGACGAGCCGACCCGCGGCATCGACATCGGGGCCAAGCAGGACATGATGCGCGCGATCCAGGAGCTCGCCGCCCGCGGTCACGGGATCGTCTGGGTGTCCTCCGAGCTCGAGGAGGTCGTGGCGGTGTCGCACCGCGTGGTCGTCATGTCGCGCGGGCGCACGGTCGGCGAGCTCGCCGGCAACGACATCACGCTCGGCCGCGTGCTCGACACGATCTTCGACTCGGCCGCGGACCCCCGGTCCGAAGCAGGCCCCGGGACCGGCGCCGTCGCCGTCCCGGCTTGAACAGCCCGTCCCTTAAATCCAGACCGCGAGGAATTGCACGGTGGCAACGAGAGTGTCGGCAGATGTCCCCGGTGAGCCGAGCAGGGTCCGCGCGACGGCCTCCCGGCTCCTTCAGGAGTACGGGCTCGTCCTCGTGCTCGTCGTCCTGGTGGCCGTGGTGGCGATCCGCGAGCCGAGCTTCGTCGAGGGCCAGAGCCTCCTGAACCTGCTCCAGCAGTGGGCGCCGATCGGGCTGATGGCGGTCGCCGGGACCTTCGTCATCATCAGCGGCGGGTTCGACTTCTCCGTCGGCGGCGTCTTCGCGCTGGGGGCGGTCCTCTCGGCCGGGCTCGCCGAGAGCCTCCCCGTGGGCGTCGCCTTCGTCGCCGCGCTCGCCGGCGGACTGATCATCGGCGTGGCCAACGGCCTCGTGGTCACGAAGGCACGCGTCAACCCGTTCATCGCCACGCTCGGCATGGGGCAGGTCGCGCGCGGCATCGTGCTCGTCTACACCGGCGCCGTGCCCTTCGTGGTCGAGCGCGACAGCTTCGCGTTCCTGGGCACCCACAAGATCGGCCCGGTGGCCCTGTCGAGCCTGATCCTCGTCGCCGCGTTCCTGATCGGCGGCCTCGTGCTCGCGCGGACCGTCTACGGCCGCTCGATCTACGCGATCGGCGGCAACCGCGAGGCGAGCAGGCTGTCCGGCATCAAGGTCGACCAGCGGCTGATCACCGCCTACGCGGTCTCGGGCCTCGCCGCCGCGCTGGCCGGAGCGCTCGTGGCCTCGCGTCTCGGCACCGGCCAGGCCGACGCGGGGACCGGCATCGAGTTCGACGTCGTCATCGCCATCGTCCTCGGCGGCACGGCGATCAGCGGCGGCTTCGGCGCGATGTGGCGCACGGGTGTCGGCCTCGGGCTGCTGGCCGTCATGCAGAACGGCTTCGACAGCCTGCAGATCAACCCGTTCTACCAGGTGGTCATCAAGGGAACGGTCCTCATCGTCGCGGTCGCGTGGGACGAGTACGTCCGCCGTCAGAAGGTCAGCACGAAGGCGGTGGCGGCGCCCGCCGAGGCGCGACCGGGAGCCGCGACGGCG
>JAXDHC010000602.1:0-3503 GCA_034664705.1 Solirubrobacteraceae bacterium | reverse complement strand
GCGACCACGTCAAGGAGCCGACGGTCCGCCTCGCCGGCGACCTCGACCTCCCGGCCGACCGCTACCAGGGCAACTGGATCCCCCACCAGATGCGCAGCCCGGTCGAGGACGGCGTCTTCTTCACCGGCGACTCCGCGGGCCACTGCCTGCCGACGACCGCCGAGGGCATCCGCACGGCGCTGTACTTCGGGCTGGCATGCGGCCGCGAGCTGCGCGCGGTCGTCGACGGCCGCCGCGACCGCGACGAGGCGCTGCGGCGCTACGCCGGCTTCTGCGACGACCACCTCACGCCGTTCCGCTGGCTGCTGCGCGTCCAGTCGCTCGTCTCGCGCGTGAACCCCACGCCGCTGATGACGCCGGCGATCCGCCTGATGGACCGCCGGCGGTTCATCGACTGGTCCTTCGGCCACTACCTGCGCATCGCGCCGCCGGAGTTCGCGCTGCAGGGCGAGGCGACCGGCCGCGGGGCCGAGCCGGTGTCCGCGGCGGCCTGACGACGCGCGATCGCGAGCGATGGCCGGCGACGCGCTCGAGGGGTCCACGGCGCCGCCCGCCCCGCCCGGCAGCCGCGGCGAGGAGATCGGCGAGGAGCTGCTCCGGGCAGGGCTCGACGCGATCGCGGCGCCGGCCGCCCGCTCCGGGCGCTACGCCGGCCTGGTGGCGGGGGCGATCGTCGGCACGACGGCGGCGACGGTCGGCTACGCGCGCAGGCATCCCGCCGGATCGCGGGGTGAGACGATCTTCGAGATCGGCTCGGTCACGAAGCTCTTCACCGCGCTGGCGCTCGCCGACATGGCCGAGGAGGGTGTCGTCGACCTCGACGACCCGGTGGGCGCCGGGCTGCCACCGGGGATCGCGACGCGTCGTTCCGGGGGCGCGAGATCACCCTCGCGCAGCCGGCGACCCACACCTCCGGGCTGCCGCGGCTGCCGAAGGGCCTCACGGCGCAGGCGCTCCGCCACCGGCACGACCCTTACGCGGCGTTCACGGTCGAGGACCTGCACGCCGCGGTCGCCGCCGTGCGGCTGCGCCGCGCGCCCGGCGGGCGGTTCGGGTACTCGAACTTCGGCGCCGGCCTGCTGGGCCACGTGCGCGCCCGCCGCGCCGGCCTGGCCTACGAGGAGCTCGTCGCCGAGCGCGTCCTCCGGCCGCTCGGGATGGGCGACCGCCGTCGCGCCTCGGCCGCGCGGTCGCGCGGGCCCATGAGCCGCGGGCGCGCGCGGGCCCCGGCGTGCGCATCGGGCTGGGGTGGCTGATCGTCCCGCTGCAGCGCGGCGACGACCGGACGATGGCCTGGCACAACGGCGGGACCGGCGGCCACCGGTCGTTCGTCGCCGTCGCGCCGCAGTCGCGAGCGGGCGTCGCGGTCCTCACGAGCTCGGCGCGATGGGTCGACCGCCTCGGCGTGGACCTGATGCGGGCGCTCGCCGCCTGACGCCCCGCGCGCCCTACTTCGCTTCGAGCCAGGTCTGCCCCACGCCGACGTCGACGGCCAGCGGCGGGGTGCGGTCGCCCCACGGCGAGACCATCTCGGCCTCGACGACCGCGCGGGCCTCGTCGGCCTCCTCGGGCGGGCCCTCGAGCAGGAGCTCGTCGTGGATCGTGAGGATCATGCGCGTCCGCAGCCCGCGGCGCTCGAGCTCGTGGCCGACGCGGATCATGGCGAGCTTCATGACGTCCGCCGCGGTGCCCTGGATCACGGTGTTCACCGCGAGCCGCTCGCCCAGCGTGCGCACGTTCCAGTTGCGCGCCCGCAGCTCGGGGATCTGGCGCCGCCGGCCGAACAGCGTGGTGACGTGGCCCTTCTCCTTGGCCTCCTCGATCGTCGCCGCCATGAACGCGGCGACCCGCGGGAAGCGCTCGAGGTAGGCGTCGATGAACGCCTTGGCCTCCTCGCGCGGGATGTTCAGGCGGTCGGCGAGCCCGTAGTCGCTCAGCCCGTAGACGATCCCGTAGTTGATCATCTTCGACTTCGAGCGGTCCATCGGCGTGAGCTCGGAGGGGTCCTTGCGGAAGACCTGCGCGGCCGTGGCGGTGTGGACGTCCTCGCCGCGGATGAAGATCTCCTTCAGGACGGGCTCGTCGGCGATGTGCGCGAGCACGCGCAGCTCGACCTGCGAGTAGTCGGCCGAGAGCAGGACGTTGCCGGGCGCGGCCTCGAAGCAGCCGCGGATCTCGCGGCCGAGCTCGGTGCGGACCGGCACGTTCTGCATGTTCGGGTTCGTCGAGGCCAGGCGCCCCGTGGTCGCGCCGACCTGGAGGAACGTCGTGTGGATGCGGCTCTCGGCGTCGGTGAGCTGCGGCAGGACGTCGAGGTAGGTCTTCTGGATCTGGTTGAGCTCGCGCCAGCGCTCGATCTTCGGCACGATCTCGTGCTCGGTGCGGATCGCCTGCAGGACGCGGGCATCGGTGGAGAAGCCGGTCTTGCCGCGGCGCTTGCGCGAGAGCTTGAGCTTGTCGAAGAGGATCGCGCCGAGCTGCTGCGGCGAGCCGATGACGAACTCCTCCCCGGCGAGCTCCCAGATCTCGCGCTCCAGCGCGGTGATCTCCTCGCGGACGCGCGCGTCGACCTCCGCGAGGCGCTCCTTGTTCAGGCGCACGCCGGCGATCTCCATGTCGCGCAGCACGCGGACGAGCGGCAGCTCGATGTCCTCCATGAGCGGCATGAGGCCGCGGTCGGCGAGCTGCTCGCGCTGCCATGCGGCGAGGCCCTGCATGAGGACCGCGTCCGCGCCGGCGGGGTCCTCGACGGCCGTGGCCAGACCGCGCTCCTCGGTGATCTCGCGGAAGGGGAAGCCCCTCCGGGCCGGCTCCAGGAGGAACGCCGCCAGCATCGTGTCGTGGACGAGGTTCGGCGGCACGACCCGCAGGGCCTTCGCGTCGTGGGCGATCACGGCGCGGTCGCCGAGGGCGGCGACGAACGCCTCCGGCCCGTCGGCATCGCCGACGAGGACGCGCTCGCCGGTGGCGACGGCGAAGCGCCACGGGACGCCCTCGGCGAAGAGCTCGCCCTCGGCGGGCGCCGGGGCGCGCACCGCGACGGCGACCTCGGCGTCGACCCCGAGCGCGGCGACGTCGGCGAGCGTGCCCTCGCGCACGCGCGCGGGGATCGTCGTCTCGGCGACCGGCGCGGGCGCCGCCTCGTCGGCGTCGCCGAGGGCGTCCTCCAGCCGCTGGAGCGGGGCGCGCAGCTCGAACTCGCGGAAGACGTCGCGCAGGCGCGAGCGGTCGGGCGCGCGGGAGGCCTCGGCGGCGGGGTCGACCTCGACCGGGACGTCGCGCTGGATGGTGGCGAGGACCTTCGAGACCCGGGCCGCGTCGGCGTGCTCGGTGAGGTTCTGCTTGCGCTTGGCGCCCGAGATGGCGTCGACGCTCGCGAGGACGTCCTCCAGCGTGCCGAAGCGCTGCAGCAGCTGCGACGCCGTCTTGTCGCCGATCCCGGGGACGCCGGGGATGTTGTCCGACGTGTCGCCCTTGAGCCCGTAGAAGTCGGGGATCAGCTC